>JAYUPO010000530.1:0-6452 GCA_043760085.1 Burkholderiales bacterium | reverse complement strand
CGCGCGGCGAGCTTCAGCTCAGCGGTGATGTTGAAGACGTAAGGGGGAAGGCGGTCGATGCGCGCAAAGCGGCGCTGGCCCTGTGAGGTGCTCATGATGGTGACTTCTAACGTTAGCGCCCGGAACCGTCCGAGCGACGTGGCGGCGTTGCACCGCCTGGGCGCATCCTATCTCAGCTTGAAGTGGCCTGGATGCGAAGGCGCAGCGGTGCGAAACGCCGGTTCAGCACACCGGCATCGAAGCCGCCAAAGCGCCCGACCAGCGGCGTGGCGCAGTGCGGGCAGCGGCCGTCTTCGCCCACGCTGTATTGCAGCAGCGCATGCCAGTCGCGCACGATCAGCGCCTGCCCACAGCCGGTGCAATGCGTGCTGCCGCCTTCAGGGTCGTGGATGTTGCCGGTGTAGACATGCCGCAGGCCATTGGCCAGGGCGATATTGCGCGCGCGATGCAGCGTGGCGGCGGGTGTGCGCTCGATGTGGGTGAGCTTGTAGTCGGGGTGAAACGCCGTGAAGTGAAGCGGAACGTTAGTGCCAAGATGATCGCGCAGCCAGTTCGTCATGGCGTGCAACTCGGCGTCGCTGTCGTTCTCGCCGGGGATCAGCAAGGTGGTGATTTCCAGCCAGCAGCTCGTTTCGTGGTGGATGTATCGCAGCGTCTCCAGCACCGGCGCCAAGTGCGCACCGGTGAGCTTGAAATAGAAATTCTCGCTGAACGCTTTCAGGTCGACGTTGGTGGCGTCCATCCTGGCAAAGAACTCGCGCCTGGGCTCGGCGTGGATGTAGCCCGCCGTCACCGCCACCGTCTTCACGCCCTGTGCGTGGCAGGCATCGGCGGTGTCCAGCGCATATTCGGCAAAGATCACCGGGTCGTTGTAGGTGAAGGCCACGCTGGTGCAGCCGCTTTGCTTGGCCGCCTGGGCGATGTGCTGCGGGCCGGCATGAGCCGACAGGCGCGCCACTTCGCGGCTCTTTGAAATGTCCCAGTTCTGGCAGAACTTGCAGGCCAGGTTGCAGCCCGCGGTGCCGAAGCTCAGCACCTTGCTGCCGGGGTGGAAGTGGTTCAGAGGCTTCTTCTCGATCGGGTCGATGGCAAAGCCCGAACTGCTGCCATAGGCGGTGAGCACCATGGCCTGCCCGGCGCGGGCACGCACGAAACACAAGCCGCGCTGGCCATCGTGCAGCTTGCAGTCGCGCGGGCACAGGTCGCACTGGATGCGGCCGTCGGGCAGGGCATGCCACCAGCGTGCCGGGTGGCCAGACGTGACGGGCACAGCAGCTTCGTTCACTGTTTGCCTTCGCTGAACACGCGCACGCCATAGCGCTGCCACCGCATGTCGGCCGCCCAAAAGCCTTCAGGCAAACCGGCCTTGCGCTTGAGTGCGCCCAGGAAGCTGCTCACATCGGGCAACTGTTGCCACACCTGCGGCAAGAAGGTGCTGCGGTGGCCTTGCCATTCGAAGCTCAGGCCATCAACACCGGGGCGCAGCACCAGGCAGGCTTGCGCGTCGCTGGTGAACTGCACCGGCTGTGGCGCGTCGAGCAGCGAGACTTCCAGTTCGATGCCCGGCCATTCAGCCAGCTTGAGTGGCGCGAAGCGCGGGTCGTTGAACGCCGCGGCCACGGCATGGTGGCGCACATCGTCGAGCAATGGGCGCGTGGCGGCTAACGTTCCAATGCAGCCGCGCAGCTTGCCCTGCGCGTCGTGCAAGGTGACGAAACTGGCCCCCGGCTGCTGCAGCGCCGGGTGGTCGGGCGTGGCCTTGGCCGGCAGCCCCAGGCGCTGGTTGATGGCATTGCGCGCCGCGCCCAGCAGCGCCGCACCCAGGCCGTCATCGGCCGTCGCGGCGCTGGCCGGCTCGCGCACAGCCAGCGCGGCATAGCCCACCACGCGCTCGCGCGGGCCGGCGGTGTCGCCCGAATTGCACAGGCCCAGGCGCTGCACCTGCATGCCCAATCGTGCGGCCAGCAGCAGCGCGCCGTTGAGCGCACGGGCGCCGCACGCCTGGCGCGGGTGCAGGTCGGTGGCCAGGTCTTCGATGCGCTGCACGGTGGCCTGATCCATGGCCTGGGCCTGCTCGTACGGCAGGTAGTGCGACAGATCCGAGCTGATGACGACCAGCGTTTCCGGCCCGCCCCACAGTTGTTGCAGCACTTGCGCCACGGCCTGCGGCGAGGCGTCGCCCACGGCCAGCGGCACGAGCTTGAATGGGCCCAGGCTGATTTGCAGGAAAGGAAGTTGCACTTCCAGTGAATGTTCCTGCGCATGCGGCGCGTCACTGAACACCACTTGCGGCAAGCCGCGCAGGCCGGCCAGCGCCGCCAGGTCGAGCGGCACCGTGCCCAGCGGCGTGGCAAAGGCCTGCACGGTGGGTGCGGCCAGGCCTTGCACGGCCACGCGGTGCACCGGCCCGAGCAGCACGACCCGGGTGACAGGTGTGCCTTCAGGCTGCGCCTTGCGGTGTTCGCCCTTCGAACCCGGCTTGGCGCGCAGCAGCGTGTAGGCGCGCGCGGCCATGGCGCCGCTGTAGACATAGCCCGCATGCGGCACCACCAGCAGCTTGGGTGGCGGCCCCTGGCCGGGCGGTGCTGCGTCCAGGTATTGCGTCACGGCCGTGCGCAAGGCTTGCGGCTGCGCCGGGTAGAAGCTGCCGGCCACGGCGGCGGGGCGGGTAGCGGTGCCAAGGGCGGGGGCCAGGCGGGCGGTGTTCATGGGCGTGATCCTCAGGCAGGCAGTTTGCGCCGACGCTGCGCCACGTCAAGCCCGGCACGGTTTGGGCCAGACAGGGCCCTGCGGCAGCGCCAGGGTGCAGCGGGCTCACCGCTACGGCCTGGTGGCATCGGCGACGGCACGGCGCAGCTCAAGAGCATTGGCAACCTATGATGCGCGCATGGCTGTGGCCGCATCCGTGCAGGAAGTTTTCGCGCAACTGGCCCACGCCGCCAGGCGCCGCGCGGCCGGCTGGTGGGGCCTTGTTTGCCTGGCCGCAGCGCTGCTGGACGCGGTGCTGCGGCCATCGACCTACCGCGCCGAGAACAGGCGCCTGCTGGCGCAACACATCGTGCAAGACGCCACGCCGATGCTGGCCTGGTTCACCGTGCTGACCACGCTGATCAGCCTGATCGTGATCCGCATCGTGCTCGTCACCGCGTTGAGTTATGGCCTGACGCGCTATGCGCTGGAAATGGTGGTGCGGGTGCTGGTGCTGGAGCTGATCCCGCTGGCGGCGGCGCTGTTTGCCGCGCTGCGCTGCACCGTGCCCAACGCGGCCGAGGTGGCGGCGCTGCGCAGCCAGGCGCCGTGGCAGGCGGGCGTGCTGGGTGATGCCCTGCGCCATGAAGTGCTGCCGCGCGTGGCCTCCGGCGTGTTTTGCGCGCTGCTGCTGGCCGCCATGAGCTGCGCGGTGACGCTGGTGGTGGCCTACCTGTCGGTGTACGGCTTCACCGCATCGGGCCTGGCCGCTTACACCCGCACCGTGGGCCATGTCTTCAACCCGGCCGTGGCGCTCATCCTGGGCTTGAAGATCGTCTTCTTCAGCCTCGCCGTGGCGCTGGTGCCCATGGCCGCGGTGCTCGACGCGCCGCACCGCGGCCGCCGGCCCAGCGCCGAGCTGGCCGGGCTGGTGCGCATGTTCCTGGTGATCCTGCTGATCGAGGCGGCGTCGCTGGTGGGCAACTACTACTGACGCTGGCTCACGGCACACTGCGCCATGGCCCAAGACCCCCCTGCCGCGCCCGTGCCCGCGCCCGTGGCCCATCTGCAACTCAAGGCCGCGCTGCTGCTGGCCTTGTTCGTGCTGCTTGTGGGCGCCACGGCGCTGTACCTGCTGTATGCGCGCGGCAGCTTCGAGGCCACACAGCGCCTGGTCTTGCTGGCCGAAGATTCCGAAGGCGTGAGCGTGGGCATGGACCTGACCTTCGCCGGCTTCCCGATCGGCCGCGTGCGCCGCGTCGAACTGGGTGACGACGGCAACGTGCGCATCCTGATCGACGTGCCGAGCAAAGACGCGCACCGCTTGCGCACGTCGAGCATCTTCACCCTGGTGCGCAGCCTGGTGGGCGGTGCCAACCTGCGCGCCTACAGCGGCGTGCCGAGCGACCCGCCGCTGCCGCCCGATGCGCAGCGCAAGGTGCTGGTGGGTGATGCCGCGGCCGAGCTGCCGCGCCTGGTGGCCGCGGCGCGCGACCTGCTGGGCAACCTGGTGCAACTGTCGGCGCCCGATGGCGCGCTGGCCACCAGCCTGGCCGCCAGCCTGGCCAATGTGCAGGCATTGAGCGAACAGGCCAAGGGCCCAAGCGGCGCGCTGGGCCTGCTGGCCGGCACGAGTGACGCGCGCCAGATCAGCACGGCGCTGGCCCGCACCAACGCCTTGCTGGTGCGGCTGGACGGCCTGGCCGCGCGCGCCGATACCCAACTGCTGGGCCCTGACGGCCTGGTGCGCGAAAGCCGCGCCACGCTGGCGCAACTCGGCGTGCAACTCGGTGAATTGCTCGGGGCTGCGCGCGGCGCGCTGAAGCAGGTGGATGCGGTGCTGGCCGAAGCGCAGGGCGTGGCCGCCAACGCCCGCGCCGCCACCACCGATCTCACCGCGCTGCGCAGCGAAGTCGACGCCACGGTGCGCAAGGTGGAGCAACTGGTGGATGAGGTCAACCGCAAGTGGCCGTTTGCCCGCGACACGGAGTTGAAGCTGCGATGAGGCGCTGCCGTTGGCCCATGGCAGTGTCGCGGACCGGCGCGCGGGCGCTGGGTGTCACGTTGAGCGCAACCCTGTGTGCAACGATAGGCATGACTTTGGCGGGCTGCGCCTCGGGCCCGCCCGTGCCCGACTGGCAGGCCAATGCCAAGGCGGCGATGGACCAGGCCACCGAGGCCTACCTGGTGGGCGATAACGCGGCCGCGGCGCGGGCCTTCGAGCGTGCGCGCGAGCAACTGCGGCGCAGCGGCCGGGCCGAGCTGCTGGCGCGCGCCGAACTGATGCGCTGCGCCACCCAGGTGGCCAGCCTGGTGTTCGAGCCCTGTGCCGGTTTCGAGCGGCTGCGCGCCGACGCTGCGCCGCCCGAGCTGGCCTATGCCGATTACCTGGCAGCCCGGCCGCTGCCGGCGGCGCAGATCGAGCTGTTGCCGCCTGGTCAGCGCGGCGTGGCGCGGGTGCTGGCCAGCAGCGCCGGCGCGGCCAGCGGGGTGGAAGACATCACCGACCCGCTGGCGCGCCTGATCGCCGCAGCACTGCTGTTCCAGGCCGGCCAGGCCAGCCCGGCGACGCTGGCCGCGGCGGCCGACACAGCGTCGGTGCAGGGCTGGCGGCGCCCGTTGCTGGCCTGGCTGGAGGTGCTGGCCTTGCGCGCGCAACGCGCTGGCGCCGCCGACGAAGCCGCGCGGCTGCGCCGGCGCATCGAGCTGGTGCTGGGCCGCTGAACATCCGGCACGTGCTGCGGTCCATGGCTGCGCAACCGTGCGCAACCTTGCGCAACTGCGCGCAACCGAGCAGCTGTGCCGCGGCATGCCGCGCGGGTTCAAGCCGGCGCCGAATAGCCGTCGCGCAATTCCCGCTTGAGCACCTTGCCGATGGCACTGCGCGGCAATTCATCAAGCAAGCACAACGCAGCCAGCCGCTGCGTCTTGCCCACGCGCGCGTTGCACCATTGGCGTAACTCATCCGCACTGTCCGCTGCACTGGCATGTTTGACGACAAAGGCCACCGGCGTCTCGCCCCATTCGGTGCTGGGCACCCCCACCACGGCAGCTTCGTGCACCGCGGGGTGGGTGTGCAGCACGGCTTCGAGGTCGCTGGGGTAGATGTTGAAGCCGCCGCTGATGATCATGTCCTTGCGCCGGTCCATCAGGATCAGGAAGCCGTCTTCATCCAGCCGCCCCACGTCGCCGGTGCGGATGAAGCGCTTGCCGTCGGCGCTGAACCATTCCGCCTCGCGCGTCTTGTCGGCCAAGCCGTGGTAGCCGCTCATCATGCCGGGGCTGTGGCCCACGATCTCGCCGGTCTGGCCTGGGGGCAACTCGTGCCCGGCTTCATCGATGAAGCGGATGTCATGCCCCGCCACCGCCTGGCCCACGGTGTGCAGCTTGTGCGGATGCTCATGCGCGTTGAGCAAGAAGGTGCCGCCGCCTTCGGTCATGCCGTACAGCTCGACCAGGCCGCCCGGCCAGCGTTTCAGCACATCGGCCTTCAGCGCCGCCGCAAAGGGCGCGCTGGTGCACCACTTCATGCGAAAGCTGCTGAGGTCGAATTCACCAAAGCGCGGCTCGGCCATCAAGCGCTGGTATTGCACCGGCACCAGCATGGTGTGCGTGGCGCGGTGCTGCTGCGCCAGTTGCAAGTAGCCCAGGGCGCTGAACTTCTTCATCAACACCACCGTGCTGCCACTGGCCAGGCTGGGGAAGAAACTCACCAGCGTGGTGTTGGAATACAGCGGCGTGGCCAGCAGCGTGCGCATGCCCGG
>JAYUPO010000529.1:0-2598 GCA_043760085.1 Burkholderiales bacterium | reverse complement strand
CCTGCAACATCATCAACACCAGGCAGCGCAGGCCGGCCCAGGCGTCGGCCGGCCAGGCCGGGTGCGGCAGGCCTTTGACCAGGCCGTCGCAAATGCTGGCCGCTTGCAGCCACTGCGCCAGGTCTTGCGCCTTGAGCTGCGGCAGCACGCGCTCGAACAACTTTTCCCGCGCACCCCACACCCGCGCCTCGCTCAGCGCCAGCGGCAGGGGCCGGCCCGCGGCGGTGGCGTCTTTCACGCGCTTCAGGGCGCGTATGTCTTCAGCCAGCGTCCAGAGCACCAGAACGGCCGCCTCACCTTCGTTGCGCAGGCCGTCGAGCATGCGCAGTGCGCGCGCCACCTGCCCGCCGAGCACGGCCTCGCCGAGCTTGAACAGGTCGAACCGCGCCACGTCCAGCACCGCGGCCTCGATGTGCTCGAAGCGCAGTTCACCCTGCGGGTGCAGCAGGCCGAGTTTCAACACTTCCTGGTGCGCGGCCAGCAGGTTGCCTTCCACCTGGTCGGCAAAGTAGGCCAGGGTGCGCTGGCCTTCTTCACCCGCGGCCACGCGCTGGCCATTGCGCGCCAGGCGCTGGGCAATCCAGGCCGGCAACGCCTGGCGCGGCACCGGCTCCACGCGCAGCATGGCGCCGTGCGCATCGAGCGCTTTAAACCAGGCGCTCTTGGTTTGTTGGCCATCCAGCCGCGGCAGTTGAATGAGCGTGAGCACGTCGGCGCTCATCTGCTGGCAATAACGTTGCAGCGCCTCTGAACCGTCCTTGCCCGGCTTGCCCGATGGGATGCGGATCTCGATGACCTGGCGTTCGCTGAACAGGCTTTGCGATTGCGCCGCGCCCAGCAGGCCGCTCCAGTCGAAATGCGCGCCGCTGACGTTGAACACCAGGCGCTCGCTGTAGCCCTGGGCGCGCGCCGCGGCGCGCAGCGCGTCCAGGGCCTCTTGCGCCAGCAGCGGTTCGTCGCCGTGCACGGTGTACAGGTTCTTCAGGCCCTTGGCCAGGTGGCCGGCCAATTGATCAGCACGCAGTTGCATGTTTGAGATGAGCTACGACTTGGGCCTAAAGACGGATGGCTGCCAGGCGGCGCATCACCTGTTGCACCACGTCGAGCTGCATGTCGCGGTACAGCTGCTCTTCTTCCTGGGCCTTGCCCAGGGCCGCGGTTTCACTGGTGCTCAGGTCGCGCGTGAGCAGCAGCTCCACCGCCGGCATCAGCTCGCGCCCTGCCGGCGTGCGCGCGCGCAGGTGCACGCGCAGGCGCAGTTGCAGCTCGCGCACCTGCGCCGCGGCGGTGGAGGCGACCGCGGCTTTTTCGCGCGCATCGGTCAGCGCCTGGATCACCACCTCCACCCGGTCCGGGCTGCCCTGCACGCGCACGTTGGCCTGGGACAGGCTGCGGCGCAATTCCTCGGCCAGCGGCGAGCGCGGCGCAAAGCCGACCAGCGCGGCGCTGTTGAAGCTCAGCGGCAGCGGCTGGCGCAGTTTGAAGCCGCAGCCGGCCAGCACGGCGGCACCGAGGCCGGCAACGAGGACAGCGCGGCGACGCACTTCAGACAACGATGTTGACCAAGCGCCCGGGCACCACCACCACCTTCTTGGCCGGCCGGCCTTCACCGAAGCGGGCGAACTCAGGCAACGCCAACGCGGCGGCTTCAACGTCTGCCATGCTCGCGCTGGCGCTCACGCGCAGCGCGCCGCGCAGCTTGCCGTTGATCTGCAACGCCAGCTCCAACTCGTCTTGCACCAGCGCGCCGGCGTCCACCGCGGGCCAGGGCGCATCGAGCAAGTCGCCGTGCTGCGCCGCATAGCCCAGGTCTTGCCACAGCACCCAGGTGATGTGCGGACAAGCGGGGTACAACGCGCGCAGCAGTACGCCGAAGCCTTCGCGCAGCACGGCGGGCGCGTCGCCCTTGAACGATTCCAGGGCGTTGAGCAGTTTCATCGCGCCCGAGACCACGGTGTTGTATTGCATGCGCTCATAGTCGTACGCCACCTGGCGCAGCACGCTGTGGATGTCGAAGCGCAGCGCCTTGGCCGCCGCAACCGCCGGCCCAGCCACGGCAGCAGCCTGGCGCAGCGCCGCTGCATGGCGCGCCGCAAAACCCCACACCCGCTTGAGGAAGCGGTTGGCGCCTTCGACGCCGGCGTCGTTCCATTCCAGCGTCTGCTCGGGCGGCGAGGCGAACATCACGAACAGGCGTGCGGTGTCGGCACCGAAGCGGTCGATCAGCGCTTGCGGATCGACGCCGTTGCTCTTCGACTTGGACATCGTCGTCCAGCCCTCGTACGTGACCGGCAGGCGATCGGCCTTGGCCACGGCCTGCACCACGTGGGCATGCTCGTCACGCACGATGTTCAGTTGCTCGGCCCAGAAGTATTCCTTGCCGCCTTTGTCATGCACGCGCACAAAGGCTTCATTCAGCACCATGCCCTGGGTGAGCAGTTTGGTGAAGGGCTCATCGACGGTGATGAGCTTCAGGTCGCGCATCACCTTGGTCCAGAAGTCAAGCTCATCACGCCGATCGCGCCAAGAACAATGATGTAGAGCCGGTGCATGATGGGGACCAGTCTACGCCCGATCCGTTACCGGATTACGAACGAA
>JAYUPO010000528.1:0-6527 GCA_043760085.1 Burkholderiales bacterium | reverse complement strand
AACTGTTGCGATATTACATGGGTACAAATCAACGCAAAAAAAAGACCGAAACCCGCATGAACGCTGGGCTACGGCCGGATCGGGGTGCCAAAGTTCGGTTTAGCGCCGCTCAAGCGCCGGCCAAGCGCCGGGTGGCCGGCTCATGCCGCGATCCAGTTTTCTGTTCGCAGGCCCTTGGCGCGGCTGAACTCGCGCAGGTTGTTGGTGACGACGGTGGCGTTCATGCTCAAGGCGTGGGCGGCGATCAAGGTGTCAAGCGGGCCAATCGGTGTGCCGGCGGCTTGAAGCAGCGCGCGCAGGTTGCCATAAGCCAATGCAGCGCCTTCGTCAAAGGGCATGACGGTGATGGCGGCTGCCAGCCGGTCGAGCTTGGCTTGCGTCATGTCGCGGCGCTGGCTGCCTGCCACACCGAAGCGCAATTCAGCCAACGTGACAGCCGACATCACCAACATGCGCGGGTCATGCTCGTTGAACCGATCCAACACCGCTTGATGCTGTGGCCGGGCATTCAGCACGTAGATCAGCGTGTTGGTGTCAAGCATGTAGCGCATCAACGAAGTTCCTCGCGCGGATCGCTGGCGGGTGGTTGGTTTCGTTCCAGGCCTAACCCTTGCGGGGCGTCGGCCAGGATGTCTCGAATCACATCACCCAGCCTTGGGCGCGCAGGCTGCAAGAAGGCTTCAAGGGCCTCATGGATAAGGGCCGTTCGGGTTTTGCGCTGGCGCTTGCATTCACGTTCCAGCACTTTCGAAATATCGGGCCGCAGGCGAACTGAGACGGACATGATGGCGACTCCTGGTAGGCCAGAGCATTGTATTACGCTCGTCTTACAGACTGATTCAATAAGCTACCTGCGGTCGGCTGCAGTTGGGGGAGGATGTATCGAGCTCACGCTCAAGCGCCTGGAGTTGCTGCACCCGTTGCTGCCCAAATCCGGCGCATGCACGACACACCTTGAATTTGCGCGCAGCCCGGGAGGCTTGGGTTGCCGCGCCGCAAGCGAGAATGCTCGCAATGCGTTCAAACCCCACCTTTGCCCCGCACTCGCACAGCGGCGCCGGTAAAGCCGTCACGGCCAAACTGGCGGTCATGGCCGATGAGGTGATCGAATGACCCGCCGCTTCGGCCTGTTCCCCAAATACACGTTGCTCATCATTGCGCTGGTGGGCTCGCTGCTGGTGGCCAGCGGGGCGGTGGGCTTGTACTTCTCGTACCACGAAAATAAAGACAGCCTGGTGGCCTTGCAGTTTGAAAAGGCCCAGGCCGCGGCCACGCGCATTGAGCAGTATGTTTTAGACATCGAACAGCAGGTGAGCTGGACCGCGCTGCCGGGTATGGAGGCCGGCACCGACCCCGCCGAGCTGCGCCGCATCGATTACCTGAAACTGCTGCGCCAGGCGCCCGCCATCACCGAAGCCGCGTGGATCGACGCCAAGGGCGTGGAACAACTGCGCGTGTCGCGCCTGGCGATGGATTCGGTGGGCCGCGGCACCGACCATTCCGCCGCGCCGCTGTTCACCGTGCCCATGGGCGGCAAGGTGTTCCGCAGCCCGGTGTCGTTTCGCAAGGAAACCGAGCCGTACATGACCGTCTCGCGCCGCGCCGGCGCGGGCGGCGGCGTGACGGCGGTCGATGTGAACCTGAAGTTCGTGTGGGAAGTGGTGTCGCGCATCAAGATTGGCGACGCCGGCCTGGCCTATGTGGTGGATGACAAAGGTGCGCTCATCGCCCACCCCGACATCAGCCTGGTGCTGAAGAAAACCGATCTGTCCAAGCTGCCGCAAGTGGCGGTGGCCATTGGCGCGAGAGCGCAACGCGCTGCGGACGATGCCGACAAGTTGGAAAAGGCGCGCAATGCGCGCGGCGAGCGCGTGCTGGCCGCGCACGCCGGCATTCCCACCCTGGGCTGGACGGTGTTTGTCGAGTCACCCCGTTCCGAGGCCTTTGCCTTGTTGTACGACACGCTGGCGCGCATGGCCCTGGTGCTGGCCATTGGTTTGGGTCTTTCGGTGGTGGCCAGTTTCTTTCTGGCGCGCACCTTGGTGCGGCCGATTCGCGCCATTCAAGAAGGCGCCGAGCGCGTGGCCGAGGGTGATTTGAGTCACCGCATCGAAGTGAAAAGTGGTGATGAGCTGGAAGTGCTGGCGGGCCAGTTCAACCGCATGAGCCAGGAGCTGAAGGCTTCCTACACCGGGCTGGAACGCAAGGTGGACGAACGCACCGCCGAGTTGCAAGAGTCGCTCGACTACCAAACCGCCAGCAGCGAGGTGCTCAAGGTCATCAGCCAGTCGCCGGGCAGCGTGCAGCCCGTGTTCGAAACCATTCTCGACAGTGCCAAGCGGCTGTTTGGCGCCTCGATGGCAGCGGTGTTCCGCTACGACGGGCGCACGGTTGAACTGGTGGCCACGCGCAACTGGACGGCGCAGGCGCATGAAGACGCCAAGCGCCACTACCCCGGGCCGGTGAACCCGGGCATGGCCACCGGGCGGGCGATTGCGTCGCGCGCGGTGGTCAACCTGCCAGATGTCTGGGCTAATGACCAGTACGACAAAGCCACGGCCGCGGCCGGCGGTTGGCGGCGTTTGCTGGCCGCGCCCTTGCTGAAGGATGGCGAGCCGATCGGTGTGATCACCGTGGCCTGGCCCGAGCCGGGCGACACGCCGCTGCGCCAGCAGGAACTGGTGCGCACCTTTGCCGACCAGGCCGTGATCGCCATCGAAAATGTTCGCCTGTTTAACGAAACAAATGAGGCGCTTGAACGCCAGACGGCCACGGCCGAGGTGTTGCGCGTGATCAGCGCCTCGCCCGGCGACACCGGCCCGGTGTTCAAAGCCATCGTGCAGGCCTGCCAGCGCCTGTTTGCCGGGCGCGCCGTGGCGGTGACGGTGCCGCGCGGCCAGATGATCGAGACCGCGGCCTTTGCCACCGATGGCACGCCGGGCCTGCGCCAGGGCGGCTTCCTCGTGCCCTGGCCGTTGGACGCGGGCAGCGCGGCCGGCGCAGCCTTGCTTGAGCGGCGCGTGGTCAACGTGGCCGATACCGAGCAGGGCATGCAGGAGTTCCCGCGCATGCGCGAGCTGGCCGTGGCACTGGGTTACCGCTCAGGCCTGTTCGTGCCCATGCTGCGCGACGGCGTGGCCCACGCCGTGCTGGCCGTGCTGCGCGCCACGCCCGGCGCCTTCACCGACAAGGAAGTGGCGCTGGCCAAGACCTTTGCCGACCAGGCGGTGATCGCCCTGGAGAACGCCCGCTTGTTTAACGAAACACGTGAGGCCCTGGAGCAGCAAACTGCCACGGCCGAGGTGCTGCAGGTGATCAGCCGCTCGGTGGCCGATGCCAAGCCGGTGTTCGAAAAGATCGCGCAGAGTTGCCGGCGCCTGTTCGGTGGCGATGGGGTGCGCATTGTCCTCAACTTGGTGCGCCCCGATGGCTTGATCGACAACGCGAGCTATTTGGGGCCCTATCCGCAGGCGTTCAAGGCCATGTTTCCCGTCCCGTTGGCGGAGTCGGGCACGGGGCTGGCCATTAGCCAGCGGCGGGTGATCAATATCAGCGACGCGCAGGACGGCGACGAGGTGCCGCTGTTCATCAAGCGTGGCGCGCAGCTGACCGGGGGACGCTCCATCATCGTGGCCCCGTTGCTGTGGGAAGACGTTGGCCTGGGCGCCTTGATGGTGGCGCGCCACGTGGTGGCGCCGTTCAGTGACAACGAAGTTGCGCTGTTGAAGACCTTTGCCGACCAGGCCGTGATCGCGATCCAGAATTCGCGCCTGTTCAACGAGCTGCAAGACAAGACCCACCAGCTCGAGGCCGCCAACCGCCACAAGAGCGAATTCCTCGCCAACATGAGCCATGAGCTGCGCACGCCGTTGAACGCCATCATCGGGTTTTCTGAAGTGCTCACCGAGCAGATGTTCGGCGAGCTGAACGCCAAGCAGATGGAATACCTGCTGGACATTCATTCATCTGGCCAGCACCTGCTCAGCCTGATCAACGATGTGCTCGACCTGTCCAAGATCGAAGCCGGGCGCATGGAGCTCGACTTGAGCTGTTTCGATCTGGGCCAGTTGCTCGAACATTCCACCATGCTGGTGCGCGAACGCGCGCAACGCCATGGCCTGGCATTAACGTTAGACGTGAGCGACGAGTTGGCCGACTGGGTGGGCGATGCGCGCAAGATCAAGCAAGCGGTAGTGAACCTGTTGAGCAACGCGGTGAAGTTCACGCCCAATGGTGGGCGCGTCACACTACGCGGGCGCTTGCTGGGTGAGTGGCAGGGCCAGACGGGCACGTTTGCGCAGGTGTCGGTGCAAGACACCGGCGTGGGCATCGCGCTGCATGACCAGGATCTGGTGTTCGAGGAATTCCGCCAGGCCGGCGGTGACGTGTTGCGCAAGAGCGAAGGCACTGGCCTGGGCCTGGCGCTGGTGAAGCGGTTTGTGGAATTGCATGGCGGCAGCGTCACGCTGCAAAGCGCGCCGGGGCAGGGTTCCACCTTCAGCTTCGTGTTGCCACAGCATGAATTGAAAGCCGTTCAATGAGCCGAATCCTGATCGTTGAAGACAACGCCAAGAACATGAAGCTGGTGCGCGACCTGTTGCAACACCGTGGCCATGAGACGCTGGAAGCCGAAGACGGCGAAACCGGCGTGGCGCTGGCGCTGGCGCAACGGCCCGAGCTGATCTTGATGGACATTCAGTTGCCCGACATCAGCGGCGTCACCGCGCTGGCACGCATCCGCGAAGACCCATCGCTCGATGCCGTGCCCTGCCTGGCGGTATCAGCCTCGGTGATGCCCGATGAGCAGCAGCGCATCGTGGCCTCGGGGTTTGATGGGTTTATAGCCAAGCCGATCTCGCTCAAGACCTTCCTGGCCGCGGTGGACGCGGCGCTGAGTGGCGGGCGCAAAGCATGACTGAGGTGACGGGTGCGCCAGGCGGGCACATCCTCGTCGTTGACGACGTTGAGAAAAACGCCCGCCTGCTGGCCGATGTGCTGGGGGTGAAGGGTTTTCGCACGCGCACCGCCTTGTCGGGCGAGGCCGCGCTGCAAGACGTGGCCGCGCACCCGCCCGACCTGATCTTGCTCGACGTCATGATGCCGGGCATCAGTGGCTACGACGTCTGCCGCACGCTGCGCGCTGACCCTGCCTACGCCGTGTTGCCCATCGTGCTGGTCACCGCGTTGGACCCGGCCACCGAGCGGGTCAAAGGCTTGGAGGCGGGTGCGGACGATTTCTTGAGCAAACCGGTGAATCAGGCCGAACTGCTGGCGCGGGTGCGTTCGCTGTTGCGAATCAAGGCCTTGTATGACGAGGTGCAGCGCCAAAAGGCCGAGCTGCAGCAGTGGAACCAGTCACTCGAACAGCGCGTGGCCGAAGGCGTGCAGCAGCTTGAACAGGTGGGCCGGCTGAAACGATTCTTCTCCCCGCAACTGGCCGAACTGCTGGTCAAGGGTGGCGACGAAATGCTCAAGACGCACCGGCGTGAAATCTGCGTGGTGTTCATCGACCTGCGCGGCTTCACCACCTTCACTGAACGCGCCGAGCCTGAAGAGGTGATGGAACTGCTGCACAGCTACCACCAGGCCATGGGTCACATCGTGCTGGCGCACAGCGGCACGCTGGAGCGCTTTGCCGGCGACTCGGTGATGGTGTTCTTCAACGACCCGGTGCCGATCGACAAGCCCGCTGAAGCCGCGGTGCGCATGGCCTTGCAGATGCAGCAGGCCTTCGTGCCCCTGGCACAGGCGTGGACCAAGCGCGGCTTCGATCTCGCCCTGGGTTGCGGCATTGCGCAGGGCTACGCCACGCTGGGCGCCATCGGCTTCGAGGGGCGCTGGGACTATGCCGCCATCGGCAACGTCACCAACATGGCCGCGCGCCTGTGCGGCGAGGCCGCCGGCGGCCAGGTGCTGGTCGACCGCAAGGCCCTGGCGCATGTCGAAGACCTGGTGCATGCCGAACCGGTGGGGCCCCTGGTGTTGAAGGGGCTGGCCCAGCCGGTGATGGCCTTCGGTGTGTCGGGGCTGAAGCCGCAGAGCCTTTGAACCTAGAAACGGCAGTTGGACGCGCCCGAGTGGGCCGCGATGCGGTGCGCTGGCAAGGCGCGACGACGCTGCGGGCTCATGCCCGCGAGGAGGAGTAACACCGCCAGCGTGCCGCAGCGCGGCTCAATCGGGTGCGTAGCGCGGTCACCCAAGAGGTGAAGTTTGTCGTGGTCACAAAGGCCAATGTTTATGCCATGTTGCCTGCGGTGGCAAGCGGTCAACTGCCGTTTCTAGGTTGAACGCTGGCGCCCTCGCGCCACGCACCACCCCCGGTTTGCGTGGTGGAAGCTTGGGGTAAGGAAGCTGCTGGGCGAGTAGCGCAGACCAGGCCGGGCGCGCGGCGCGCCGGCAACGCCACTTTCAGCGGGCGCCGCTTGCCCCTTAGCATGCGGCGCATTCCCCCGAACGGCAGCACGATGACATGTGTTCAATGAAGTGTGTATTGGCGGGCTCGCGGTTCTTTGGCGCCTCGGTCTTGC
>JAYUPO010000527.1:0-6529 GCA_043760085.1 Burkholderiales bacterium | reverse complement strand
GCGTGCTCGAAGGTGGCAAGAAGCTGGAGATGCGCGGCTACATCGGCCCATTCTTTCGCAATCAAATCTGGCTGAAAGCTGAATAAGGCAAACCCATGAGCAAGTTCCAGGTTCGTAAAGTTGCCGTGCTCGGCGCCGGTGTCATGGGCGCGCAAATTGCTGCCCATTTGGTGAATGTGAAAGTGCCAGTTGTCTTGTTCGACCTGCCCGCCAAAGAGGGGCCGAAGAACGGCGTCGTCGCCAAGGCGGTTGAGGGGCTGAAGAAGCTCAAACCTTCCCCTGTCGGCGTGCCCGAAGACCTGGCGTTGATCACCCAGGCCAACTACGAAGAACACCTGGGCCTGCTGGCCGGCTGCGACCTGATCATCGAAGCCATTGCCGAGCGGCTCGACTGGAAGCGCGAGCTTTACGCCAGGATTGCGCCGCACGTGCCGGCGCATGCGCTGCTGGCGTCGAACACCTCGGGCTTGTCGATCACCTCGCTCAGTGAAGTGCTGCCCGAAGAAATGAAGCACCGCTTCTGCGGCATTCACTTCTTCAACCCGCCGCGCTACATGCAATTGGTGGAGTTGATTCCAACGGCCGCCACCGAAGCGCGCGTGTTGGATGAGCTGGAAGCCTTCTGCACCAGCGCCCTGGGCAAGGGCGTGGTGCGCGCCAAGGACACACCCAACTTCGTGGCCAACCGCGTGGGCATTGCCGGCATGCTGGCCACCATGGTGGAAGCACAGCGTTACGGGCTGAGCTACGACGTGGTGGACGACCTCACCGGCAAGAAGCTCGGCCGCGCCAGCTCGGGCACCTTCCGCACCGCCGACGTGGTGGGCCTGGACACGCTGGCTCACGTGATCAAAACCATGCAAGACCAGTTGGGCGAAGGCAAGGATCCGTTCTTCGCCAGCTACGCCACGCCCCCTGCCCTGGCCAAGCTACTGGCGGCCGGCGCGCTGGGGCAAAAAACCGGCGCGGGCTTTTACAAGAAGGTGGGCCAGGACATCCTGCGCTTCGATGCCGACAAGGGCGACTACGTGGCCGGCGGCGGCAAGGCCGAGGCCATAGTCGAACGCATGCTCAAGAAGCCGATCGGCGAACGCCTGAAGCTGCTGCGTGAATCAACGCAGCCGCAAGCGCAATTCCTGTGGGCGATCATCCGCAACGGCTTCCATTACGCCGCCGTGCATCTGGCCGAAGTGGCCGAATCGGCGCGCGAAGTCGACCTGGCCCTGCGCTGGGGTTTCGGCATGAAGCAAGGGCCGTTCGAGGCCTGGCAAGAAGCGGGTTGGCAACAGGTGGCGCAGTGGATTCAACAAGACATCGAAGCGGGCAAGGCACTGTGCAGCGCGCCGCTGCCGGCCTGGGTGTTCGACGGCCGCACGGGCGTGCACACACCCGAGGGTTCATGGAGCGCGTCGCAGAACAAGTACCTGCCGCGTTCCACGCTGCCGGTGTACGCGCGCCAGCGCTTCCCTGAAGCGCTGCAGGGTGAAGGCGCGAAGGGTGCACTTGAAACCGGCAGCGAAGAATTCCGCAACAGCGATGTGCGCGTGTGGTCGCCCGACGGCGAGGTGCTGGTGGCCAGCATCACCTGCAAGATGCACCTCATCGGCCCCGCCGTGGGCGAAGGGCTCATGAAGGCCTTGGAGGTTGCTGAAGCCAAGTACAAAGGCCTGGTGGTCTGGTCGCCTGACGATGTGTTCAGCGCCGGCGCCAACCTCGAAGCCATGATGCCGATCTTCATGAAGGCCGGGCCGCAGGGCATTGCCGAAGAAGAGAAGAAGCTGCAAGACGCCATGCTGCGCCTGCGCTATGCCGGCGTGCCCACCGTGGCCGCCGTGCGCGGCCTGGCGCTGGGCGGCGGCTGTGAGCTGGCCGTGCACTGCGCCCGCCGCGTGGCTCACCTGGAAAGTTATATCGGGCTGGTCGAGGTTGGCGTGGGTTTGATCCCCGGCGGCGGCGGGTTGGCCTACATCGCGGGCCGCGCCGCCGAGAACGCCGCGGCCGCGCCGGGCTCTGACTTGCTGGGCTTCCTGAAAGATGGCTTCGTGGCCGCGGCCATGGCCACGGTGGGCACCAGTGCCATCGACAGCCGCCGCCTGGGCTACTTGCTGTGGAGCGACATCATCGTGCCGCACCGCGACGAGTTGCTGCATGTGGCCATCGCGCAAGTCAAGGCCATGGCCGAATCGGGCTGGCGCGCGCCGATGAAGGCCTTGTTCCCAGTGGCCGGGCGCAATGCCAAGGCCACGTTCATGGCGCAACTGGTGGCCATGCGCGACGGTGGCCAGATCAGCGCGCACGACTTTCACATTGCCACGCTGATTGCCGACGTGGTGACGGGCGGTGATGTCGACGCCGGCACGCTGGTGAGCGAGGAGTATTTGATGGCGCTGGAACGCAAGCACTTCACCTCGCTGTTGGCCCACCCCCAATCGCAAGAGCGAATGATGGGTTTGCTGCAAACCGGCAAGCCGGTTCGAAACTAACGTGGCATTGAACAGGACAACACCATGAGCAAGCAAGTGCAAGACGCCTACATCGTTGCCGCCACGCGCACGCCCATCGGCCGCTCACACCGCGGCGCGTTGCGCAACACGCGGTCCGACGATCTGCTGGTTGCCGCCATCCTGGGCGCCATGAAGCAGGTGCCCACGCTGGACCCGAAAGCGATCGAAGACGCGATCATCGGCTGCGCCATGCCCGAAGGTGAGCAGGGCCTGAACATGGCCCGTGTCGCGGTGCTGCTGGCCGGCTTGCCGAACGGCGTGGGCGGGGTCACGGTGAACCGCTTTTGCGCCTCGGGCTTGACGGCGATTCAAATGGCGGCTGACCGCATCCGCGTCGGCGAGGCCGAGGTGATGATTGCCGGCGGCGCCGAAAGCATGAGCCTGGTGCCCATGAGCGGCAACAAGCCGTCGTTCAACCCGGCCGTTTTTGCGGCCGATGCCAACGTGGGCATCGCCTACGGCATGGGCCTGACGGCCGAGAAGGTGGCGCAGCAGTGGAACGTCAGCCGGCAGGCGCAGGATGAATTCGCCGTGGCCTCGCATCAAAAGGCCATCGCGGCGCAGCAGGCTGGTGAGTTCAGCGACGAGATCACAACGTTCGATGTGACTGAACGCACGCCCGATTTGAGCACCGGCCAGGTGAGCACCAAGACGCGCAACATCAAGCTCGACGAAGGCCCGCGCGCCGACACGTCGGTTGAAGCATTGGCCAAGCTCAGGCCCGCGTTTGCCGCAGCCAAAGACCCCACCGGCAAGGCCACCGGCCTGGGCAGCGTGACCGCGGGCAACAGCTCGCAAACGAGCGACGGCGCGGGCTGCCTCATCCTGGCCAGCGGTGCCGCCGTCAAGGCGCACGGCCTCACGCCCCTGGCCCGCTTTGTGAGCTTCGCCTCGCGCGGCGTGCCGCCCGAGATCATGGGCATCGGGCCCATCGAAGCCATTCCCGCAGCCTTGCGTTACGCCGGGTTAACGCAAGACATGATCGACTGGATCGAGCTCAACGAGGCCTTCGCCGCGCAATCGCTGGCCGTGATCAACACCCTCAAGCTCGACGCCAGCAAGGTCAACCCCATGGGCGGCGCCATCGCCCTGGGCCACCCGCTCGGCGCCACCGGCGCCATCCGTGCCGCCACGGTGATTCATGCCCTGCGCCGCAAGAACCTGAAATACGGCATGGTGACCATGTGCGTGGGCACGGGGCAGGGCGCTGCGGGCATCTTCGAGCGCGTCTGAATTCAAGGAGCATGAACATGACCATCAAGACCGCCACCATCAACGGCGTGGCCACGATCGAGATCGCGCGCCCCGAAAAGAAGAACGCGCTCACCACCGCCATGTACCAGGCCATGGCCGACGCGCTGCGCGCGGCCAATGCCGATGGCGCGGTGCGCGCCGTGCTGATCACCGGCCAGCCCGGCATCTTCACCTCGGGCAACGACCTCGAAGACTTCATGCAGCGCCCGCCGGGCCAGGGTGGCAGCAACGTGGGTGATTCGCCGGTGTTCCAGTTCATGCAGGCTTTGATCGATTGCGAAAAGCCGGTCGTCGCCGCGGTCACGGGTGCGGCCATCGGCGTGGGCACGACGCTGCTGCTGCATTGCGACTTGGTCTACATCAGCGACGAAGCGCGCCTGGTGATGCCCTTCACCAGCCTGGGCCTGGTGCCGGAATTTGCGTCCAGCCTGTTGCTGCCGCAAATCGTGGGCCGCGTGCGGGCCGCTGAAAAGCTCTTGCTTGGCGACCCCTTCACCGGCGCCGACGCCGTGGAATGCGGCCTGGCCAATGCCGTGCTGCCGGCCGGCGAGGTGCTGAACCATGCGCGCCGCGTGGCCGAGCGCTTCAACGGCCTGCCGCCCGGCGCCGTGCGCAACGCCAAGCGCCTGCTGCGCGCGCCACAGCGCGAAGCCGTGCTGCAAACCATTCGCGCCGAAGGTGCGGTGTTCGCCCAGGCGCTGCAAAGCCCCGAGGCCAAGGAAGCCTTCCAGGCGTTCTTCCAGAAGCGCCGGCCTGATTTTTCGCAGTTCCAGTAACTTCTGTTTGAACAGGAATACACCATGTTTCAAAGCCTGAAGGGCAAGACCCTCTTCATCACTGGCGCCTCGCGCGGCATCGGCCTGGCGATTGCCAAGCGCGCCGCGCAAGACGGCGCCAACCTGGTGTTGATCGCCAAGACCACGGAAGTGAACGCCAAACTGCCGGGCACCATTTACAGCGCCGCGGCTGAAGTTGAAGCTGCCGGCGGCCAGGCCCTGGCGGTGCCCTGCGACATCCGTGACGAAACCGCCGTGGCCGCTGCCGTGGCGGCGGGCGTGAAGCGCTTTGGTGGCATCGACATCCTTGTCAACAACGCCAGCGCGATTTCGCTCACGCCCACACCGGCCACGCCGATGAAGCGGTTCGACCTGATGTTCGGCGTGAACGTGCGCGGCACCTACTGCTGCACCCAGGCCTGTTTGCCTGAACTCATCAAAAGCGCACAAGCCGGGCGCAACCCGCAGGTGCTGAACATGAGCCCGCCGCTGTCGATGCGCGAGCACTGGTTCAAGCACCATGTGGCGTATTCCATGGCCAAGTACGGCATGAGCGAATGCACGCTGGGCCACGCGGGGGAATTTCGCCCCCATGGCATTGGCGTGAACAGCCTGTGGCCGCGCACCGCCATTGCCACGGCGGCCTTGCAGATGATCCCGGGCATCGACCTGAACAAATGCCGCACACCCGAGATCCTGGCCGACGCGGCCTACCTCATCCTCACCGCCGACGCGCGCGCCAGCACCGGCAACTTCTTCATCGACGATGACGTGCTGCGCGCCGCCGGCGTGACCGACCTGGATTCGTACGCCGTGATGCCGGGCACGAAAGATCTGATTGCCGACTTCTTTGTCGACTAAGTTCCCTGCGCAACACCACTATCCGCGGGGGTGTTCCCCCCAGAATGAGGCCAGTTTTTAACGCTATTCCGAGCCCACTGCGCAGCGCTGCCGCCTAGAGTCCCGCTCTGTCCGGCAGCGTGTTGCTGCCCCGAGGCTGCTTTGGCAAATTCGATCTTTGGTCCGTTGCGCGAACGCATTGCTGCGCGCCTGCAAGCCGCGCGCCACGGCGTGGGTAAATCCGCCGCGCCGGCGCCGCCGCCTGTGCCGGCTAAAAGCTTGCCCGCCAACTTCGCGGCTGGCGATGGGGTTGATTCACGCTGGCAGCCTTCCTTGGCGCCCTCTTCGGTGTTCAACCCGACCTCGCCCTCGGCCTTCGACATGCTCGCGCCGCGCGAGCCCGCACCCACCGCCACCCAACTGGGTGGGCCTGCCCTGGCCGCGCCAAGCCCGGCGCTCAAGCTCATCGTCTGCGGCTTCAGCAATGGCGAACGCAGCCTGCTGGCTGGCGTGGTCAAGCTGTCGCAACGCCGCACGCCGCGCCTGGAATTGCTTGACGGCCAAAGCGTTGCGCAGGCGGACGTGCTGATGGTCGACGCCCGCGATGCCCTGGCCCTGCAGTGGGCACAGCACGAGCCCGAGTTGCGCGGCAAGGCCGTGCTGTGGGTGGACGGCGGCCCAAATTTGCGCGGCCACACGCAACTGCGCCGGCCGGTGCAGTGGTCGATTCTGCCCATGCTGCTGGCGCGCGCGCTGGAGCAAGGCCCCACGCCTGACGCGCCGGCGGCAACCGTTCCCATGCCGCTGGATGTGCACGCCGCCAGCGCTGCGGCGCGGCAGGTGCTGGTGGTGGACGACAGCCTGGCCGTGCGCACCTATTTGCGTGCGCTGCTCGAAGCGCGCGGCCTGCAAGTCAGTGAAGCCGACAGCGTGGACGGCGCCCATGGCGCGCTGGCGCAGTCTGCTTACGCTTGCGTCTTCATGGATGTGCTCATGCCCGGCACCGACGGCTATGAAGGCTGCAAACAAATCAAGGCACGCCGGCGCGGCGCCGCTGCCATGCCGGTGGTGATGTTGACCAGCAAGGCCTCGCCGTTCGACCGCATTCGCGGCAAGCTGGCCGGTTGCGACGCTTACATCACCAAACCCGTAGAC
>JAYUPO010000526.1:0-6529 GCA_043760085.1 Burkholderiales bacterium | reverse complement strand
AAGACAACATCGACGAGCCGCTGGAGACGCTGCCCTTGAGCATCGGCGGCATCACGGCCGTGGCCAGCATCATCGACGACGACCCGGCACCTGGCGTCGCTTCGGTTGCACTGGCCGGCGCCGGCGCGCGCGTGCCCGAAGGCGCCGAGCTGAGCTGGGCGGTGACGCTGAGCAACCCTTCATCACAGGCCGTGACGCTGGCCTATCAGTTGGGCGGCGGCACGGCCAACGCGGCCGACTTCGGTACGCCCGCATTCAGCAACGGCGTGGTGTTGAATGCCGACGGCACGCTCACCGTGCCGGCGGGGGTGACGAGCTTCACCGTCACGCTGCCGACCACGCAAGACAGCCTGGTCGAGGGCGACGAAACCGTGCGCTTAAGCGTGGGCGGCGTGGTGGCGCTGGGCATCATCGTTGACGATGACGTGGCGCCAGCGCCCACCATCACCGGCATCGAGCCCGGCGCGCCCGGCGCGGCGGGCGACGCCGTGCCCGAAGGCACGCCCGCGGTGTTCATCGTCAGCCTCAGTGGCGCGTCCAGCTTGCCGCAGACCTACCCGTTCAACCTGGGCGGCGGCACAGCAAGCGCGGCCGACTTTGGCGCGCCCGCGTTCAGCAACGGCGTGGTGCTGAATGCCGACGGCACGATCACCGTGCCGGCTGGCGTGAGCAGCTTTACTGTCAGCGTGCCGACCACGCAAGACAGCACGCACGAGGCCAATGAAACGCTGCCGCTGAGCATCGGCGGCGTCAGTGCCACGGCCACCATCATCGACGACGACCCGGCGCCCGTCGTGGTCTCGGTCACGCCCGATGCGCCCCGGGTCAACGAGGGCAACGAACTGGTGTTCACGGTCAGCCTCAGCGGCGCTTCCGAGTTGCCGCTGACGCTGCCGTTCGGCCTGGGCGGCACGGCCGGTGCGGCCGACATTGGCGCGCCGTTGTTCAGCAATGGCGTGACGCTCAACGCTGACGGCACGCTCAACGTGCCCGCGGGCGTGACGAGCTTCAGCGTGACCCTGCCCACGCTGGCCGACGGCATTGATGAACCCGACGAGACCCTGGTGTTGAACGTGGGCGGCGTGGCCGGCAGCGCCGTCATCGTCGATGGTGACCCGGCCCCCGGCGTCATCAGCATCACCCTGGCCACGGCCAGCGTGCCCGAAGGCGGCACCATGGTCTTCAACGTCGCGCTCGGCGGCGCTTCGGCCGCGCCCACCAGCTACCCCTTCAGCCTGGGCGGCGGCACGGCCAGCACGGCCGACTTCGGCGCGCCGGTGTTCAGCAACGGCGTGGTGTTGAACGCCGACGGCACGATCACCGTTCCCGCCGGCGTGGCCGGCTTCAGCGTCAGCGTGCCCACGCTGCAAGACCAGATCGACGAGACCGACGAGAGCCTGACGCTCACCGTGGGCGGCGCGTCGGCCAGCGGCACCATCGTCGATGACGACGCCCCGCCCAGCGTGACCGGCATCGAGCCCGGCGCGCCGGGCAGCACGGATGACACCGTGCCTGAAGGCAGCGTGGCCGTGTTCACCGTCACCTTGAGCGGCCCGTCCGTCGCCCCCCTGACCCTGCCCTTCAGCCTGGGTGGCGGCACGGCCGGCGCGGGCGACTTCGGCGCGCCGGTGTTCAGCAACGGCGTGGTGCTGATTGCCGACGGCACCGTCACCGTGCCGCCCGGCGTGAGCAGCTTTACTGTCAGCGTGCCCACCACACAAGACAGCACGCAGGAAGCCAACGAAACCTTGCCCATCAGCATCGGCGGCATCACGGCCACGGCCACCATCATCGACGACGACCCCGTGCCCAGCGTGGGCGCGGTGCTGGCCACGGGCGGCCGCACGGCCGAGGGCGGCGAGTTGGTGTTCAGCGTCACGCTCAACGGCAGTTCCGATCAAGCCACAAGTTTGCCCTTCGACTTCGGTGGCGGCACGGCCGGCCTGGCCGACATCGGCGCGCCGCGGTTCAGCAATGGTGTCAGCGTCAACGCCGACGGCACGCTGAATGTGCCGCCCGGCGTGACCGGTTTCACCATCACCGTGCCGGTGCTCGAAGACGGCATCGACGAGATTGAGGAAACGCTGGTGCTCAACGTCGGCGGGGTCAGTGCCAGCGGCGTCATCACCGCCGGCTTCGCGCCGCCCATCATCCGCATCGAGCCGGGAGCGCCCGGCAGCGGCGACGACTCGGTGCGCGAAGGCGACACCGGCGTGTTCACCGTCACCCTGGCCGGCGCGCCCAACGCCCCGGCGCACTATGCCTTCAGCCTGGGCGGCGGCAGCGCCGGCGCGGGCGACTTCGGCGCGCCGGTGTTCAGCAACGGTGTGGTGCTCAATGCCGACGGCACGATCACCGTTCCGGCCGGCGTCACGACGTTCGTGGTGAGCATCCCCACCGTGCAGGACAGCCTGGTCGAAGACAACGAGACCGTGCCGCTGCGCATCGGCAGCGTCACGGCCACGCTGACCATCATTGATGACGACAGCCCCAACAGCGCACCGGCGGCCGGCGCCGATAGCGCCAGCACGCCCGAAGACGCCGCCGTTCTGGGCAATGTGCTGGCCAACGACAGCGCGGCCCCGGGCAGGGTGCTCAGCGTGGCGGCGCTGGCCTTTGGCGGCAACCCTGGCACGCCCGGCGCGCCCCTGGCCGGCGCCTGGGGCACGCTGGTGTTGAACCCGAACGGCAGCTATCACTACAGCCCCGGCGCGCAGGCCCAGGCGCTGGATGACGGGGGCAGTGCCACCGATGTGTTCACCTACACCGTCAGCGATGGTGCGGGCGGCCTGGCCAGCACCACGTTAACGGTGACCATCACCGGCAGCAACGACGCGCCGGTGTGCCAGGCCGATGTCGGCAGCCTGCCCGAAGACACACCGATCAGCGGCAACGTGCTGGCCAACGACAGCGACCCCGACGGTGAGCCGATCCAGGTGCTGTCGTACAGCGTGTCGGGCCTGGCCGGCAGCTTTGCGCCGGGCGCGCTGGCGCTGATCCCGAATGTGGGCGAACTGGTCATCCACGCCGATGGCAGCTTCCGCTTTGAGCCCGTGCCCAACTACCACGGCCCGGTGCCCACGGCCACCTACCTGGCCGGCGACGGCAGCGCCAGCACGCCCGGCACCTTGAACCTGAGTGTGACGCCGCGCAACGACGCCCCGCAAGCCTTGGCCGATGAGGCCAGCACCGATGAAGACACAGCGGTCAGCGGCAACGTGCTGGTCAACGACAGTGATGTCGATGGCCCCGGCCTGCTGGTGTCAGGCGCCAGCTTTGGCGGCAGCAGCGTCGCGCCCGGCGCCGCGTTGGACGGCCAATACGGCAGCCTGGTGTTGCGCTCCGATGGCCAGTACACCTACACGCCCGGGGCTGCAGCACAAGCGTTGCTGGCGGGCCAAAGCGTGCAGGAGCAGTTCAGCTACACGGTGAGCGACGGCGCCGGCGGCAGCGCGCAGGCCACGCTGACCCTCACGGTCGCTGGCCGTGACGACGCACCGCCGCTGCTGGTGCCCGGCAACGTGGCGGTTTCGGAAGAAGGCCTGGGCGGCGGTTTGCCCGATGCGCAGGGCAGCCCGCACGACGGCACCAACGCCACCAGCACCAGCGGCACGGTGCGCATCACCGACCCCCAGGGTGGCGCCATCAACAACCTGGTGTTGCAGGCGCCCGCCTTGGCGCTGACCAGCGGCGGCGCAGCAGTCACCTGGGCCGGCAGCGGCACGCAGGAGCTGGTGGCCAGCGCCAACGGCCAGGTCGTGGCCAGCGTGAGCATTGATGATGCGGGCCAGTACAGCTTCAAGCTGCTGGGGGCGTTGGATCACCCCGCGGGCGGCGGCGAAAACATGCTCACGTTGGACATCGGCGTCAGCGCCAGTGACGGCGCACGCCAGGGCAGCGGCGTGCTGCGCATCCATGTGGAAGACGACGCGCCCAGCGTGGCGCCTGTGCACGGCCAGGTTAACGCGGTGGACAGCAACGTGATGATCGTGCTCGATGTCTCGGGCTCGATGGCCAACGCCAGCGGCATCAGCGGGCTGAGCCGGTTGCAAGCGGCGGTCAAAGCCGTGGGCGAATTGCTCGACCGCTATGACGACACCGGCAACGTGGCGGTGCGGCTGGTCACCTTCTCCAGCCACGCCAAGGCCCTGGGCGAGTGCTGGACGACGGTGGCGCAAGCCAAGGCGCTGCTGGCCACGGTGCAGGCCAGCGGCGGCACCAACTATGACGAAGCCCTGGCCGACGCGATGGCGGCGTTTGGTTCTGGCGGCAAGATCAGCGGCGCGCAGAACGTGTCGTACTTCTTGTCTGACGGCAAGCCCACCTACGGCTCGGGCACGGTGAGCGAGCTTTCGGGCGGCGGCCAAACCTCGCCCACAAATAGCCCGGCCACCAACGGCACGGGGTACGACAGCACGGGCGCCGACACCGGCATTCAAGTGGTTGAAGAAGGCTTGTGGACGCAGTTCCTCAATGCCAACCAGATCAACTCCTTTGCGCTGGGCATGGGCGACGGCCTGGCCAACACCCTGGCCCTGGACCCGGTGGCCTATGACGGCCGTGCGCACACCAACACCGCGGGCCAACTGGTCACCGACTTCCATGCGCTGGGCAGCATGTTGCTGGCCACCACGGCCAGCCACAGCGGCCAGTTGCTGGCCGGCGTGGGCGCTGACGGCGGCGCGCTGCAATCGTTCAGTGTGGGCGGCGTGAGCTTCAGCTACCAGGCCGGCAGCGCCGGCGAGCCCGGCACTGTGTGCGCCAGCGGCCCGGCGGTGTACCGCTTTGATGCCGCCACGCAGACCCTGCATGTGCCCACCGCGGCGGGCGGTGAGTTTCATGTTGACATGGTGGGCGGCGGCTACTCATACAGCGCCCCCGCGGCGGCCCACGCCGGCTTCACCGAGAGCTTTGCGTTCAGCGTGGTCGATGGTGACGGCGACGTGGCCCAAGCCGGCGGCAGCCTGAACGTGGCGGCCACCGCCAGCAGCGGCATCACGGCGGGTGCTGATCTGATCCAAAGCACGCCAGGCGCCGACTACTTGCTGGGCGGCGGCGGCGCTGATGTCTTCAAGTGGAGCCTGGGCGACCCTGGCCAGCCCGGCGCGCCGGTGGCAGACCGCATTGGCGACTTCAACCCCGCCAGCCGCAGCGCCGGGGGTGATGTGCTGGACCTGCGCGATTTGCTGCAGGGCGAAAGCCTGAACTGCGGCAGCGGCAACCTGGCCAACTTCCTGGACTTCGACACCGCCAGCCTGCCGGGCAGCACGGTGCTGCGCGTCAGCAGCAGCGGCGGCTTCACGCAAGGCCAGTACAACGCCTGCGCCGAAGACCAGCGCATCGTGCTCGAAGGCGTGGACCTGCGCAGCTCGCTGGGCCTGGGCTGCCAGGCCAGCGACAGCCAAATCATTCAAGAGCTGCTCAACCGCAACAAGCTGGAGGTGGGGCCGTGAGGGCGCTATAACCTGGCTATAACCGCCCATTGAACAGGCTTGACTCACCCCTGCCACCCGCACCCCCTGCCATGCCCTACGCCGTTCGCAACGCCGCGCAAGAAATCACCAGCCTGCACCGCCACGACCCCGGCGTGGGCGAACTGCTGGCCCCTGACGACCCGCAGGTGCGCGCCTTCCTGGGTCTGGATGACACGGCGCCAGAAGGCGAGGCCGGCAACGGCGCGTTCGGCCGCCTTGATGCCGACTTCGTTCGCGTGCTCGAAGACGTGATCGACGCCCTGACCAGCCGCAACCTGATCAACATCACCGACCTGCCCGAACTGGCCCAGGCAAAACTGTTTGCGCGCCGCAGCTTTCGCGACCGCTCGGCCCAGCATGCACTGCACCTGTTCGAGCGCGGTGTCATGGGCGACGTGATCTGACCCGGCCTGGGTGGGCGGAGCCCGCGGCCGCGTCGAATATCACGGCCGCAGGTCGTGAAGAATGACCGCCGCATGCCGTGCGAGGGCGGCTGGTGCTTGCTCGATGCCTTGAATCGGGCAAACTGTCACGGCAGCGCCAGAAATGGGCATAACGCCTGCCGCGACGCGCCACCGCGCACGCGCCAAATCAACCGGAGCAGACCATGAGCGATTACAGCGCCGACATCGGCAAATACACCCAAACCGTCAACGAAGCCGCCGTGTCGGCCATCGTCAAGTATTGCGGCATCGCGCTGCGCAACAAGGATTCGTCGCTGGTGTCCACCTCCGACGCCAGCGAGTTGGCCACGGTGCGTGACGGCTTCGCGGCCAAGAAACTCGGCCTGGCCGCCGACGCGGCAGACGCCGGCATCCAGGCCGTGGCGGCCAAGATGAAGGGCGAGCGCACCAAGAGCCGCGTCACCTTTTACTACCTGCTGGCCGAGGCCACGAGCACACTGGGCAAGCTGGCCTGACCCGCGCATCAGGTGCCCCCCGCGGCAGGCGGTGGCCGCGGGGCGAGCGTGGGAAGATGCGGCCCGTGCGGCGAGCGGCCGTGCGAACGCCAGCCACCCATGCAAGCCATCATCCACAGCCTGCTCGACACCGATC
>JAYUPO010000525.1:0-2613 GCA_043760085.1 Burkholderiales bacterium | reverse complement strand
TCCAGCGTTAATCAGGTCGTGATCTTCTTCGCCGGGTGCGGGCGCCGGGCCGAAACCGATGACGCCGTTTTCGCTGTGCATCATCACCTCGCGGCCCGGACCTAGATGGTTGGCCACCAGGGTGGGCAGGCCGATGCCCAGGTTCACCACCATGCCCTCTTCAATGTCGCGCGCCACGCGCTGCGCCATCTCGCTTTTGCTCCACTTTTGCATGGCGATGATCCTTCAGGCCGCAGCCTTGAAGCCGGCGCCGCTGGTGGCAGCGCGGGCGATGTGCACCAGGCGCTTCACATACAGGCCGGGGGTGACCACGGTTTCGGGGTCGAGCGCGCCGAGTTCCACCACCTCGTGCACCGTGGCCACCGTCACCTTCGCGGCGGCGGCCATCACCGGGCCGAAGTTGCGCGCCGTTTTGCGGTACGTGAGGTTGCCCCAGCGGTCGCCGCGCTCGGCTTTGATGAGCGCGTAGTCGGCATGGATGGGGCTTTCGAACACATGCCAGCGGCCGTCGATCTGCCGCGTTTCCTTGCCCTTGGCCAAATCCGTGCCGTAACCCGTGGGCGTGAAGAAGCCGCCGATGCCCGCGCCCGCGGCGCGTATGCGTTCGGCCAGGTTGCCCTGCGGCACCAGTTCAAGTTCGATGGCGCCGCTGCGATACAGCTTGTCAAAGTGCCAGGAATCGGTTTGCCGCGGAAAGCTGCAAATGATCTTGCGCACACGCCCCGCAGCGAGCAACGCGGCCAGGCCGGCATCGCCATTGCCGGCGTTGTTGTTCACGATGGTCAGGTCTTTGGCGCCTTGTTCGATGAGTGCATTGATTAACTCATCAGGTAAGCCGGCCGTGCCAAAGCCGCCGATCATGACGGTGGCGCCGTCGGGCACATCGGCCAGCGCGGCTTGCGGGGTGGCAACGAGTTTGTTGATCATTGCTTCAGGCTTCGGGCGCTGCGCCGTCAAAGGCGCGTTGCAGCAGGGCCCGCAGCGCAGAGCGTTCCAGTGGCCGCGGGTTGGGGTATTGGTTCTGCACGGCCAAATCCGCAGCGCGATCCAGCCCGCTTTCGGGCATGCCGATGGCCTTGAGCGAAATGGGCGCGTTCGCGGCGCGAGCCAGTGCATGCACAGCACGCGACGCGGCCATGGGCTCGCGGCCCGTGGCATTCAGGGCGCGCGCGATGCGCCACATCGCCTGCGGTGCGGCGGCAGCGTTGTAGGCCAAAGCATGCGGCAGCACCACGGTGTGCACGTCAGCGTGCGACAAATTGAAGCTGCCGCCCAGGGTGTGGCACAGCTTGTGGTGCAGGCCCATGGCCACGCTGCCCAGCACCGTGCCGCACAGCCAGGCGCCATACAGGGCGTTGCTGCGAGCTTCCATGTCAGCTGGCTGAAGCGAAAGGTTAATGATGGCTTGCGCGCTGGCGCGAATGCCCTCTTCGGCCATCAAGGCAACCACCGGGTTGCCGTCATGCGCGTACAGGCCTTCGGCGGCATGGGCGATGGCGTTGAGCGCGCTGGTCACGGTCAAACCCAGCGGCAGCGTCAGCGTCAACTCGGGGTCGTAGATCACGGTGCGCGGCAGCACGCGCGCGTCGCGCCCTGTCCTCTTCACGCCGCCTTCGGTGAGGCCATAGATGGGCGTCACTTCGCTGCCGGCGTAGGTGGTGGGAATGGCGATGATGGGCAGACCGGATTCCAGCGCAATGGCCTTGCCCAGCCCGGTGGTGGAACCGCCGCCAATGGCCACGGCGCAGTCGGCGTTCAAGCGCCTGGCTTCTTCGCGCGCGGTGCGTGCGGTCTCGATGGGCACATGCATGGCCGCCTGGGCAAACACGCCGGCCGCACGCTCGCCCAGCAACACGGCCACGCGCTGGGCGGCATCCACTTGCTCGGGTGTGCACAGCACCAAGGCACGCCGCGCACCCAAACGTTCCAGTTCAGCCGGCAATTCGCGCAAGGCGCCCACGCCGAAGACGATGCGCGAGGGGCTGGCGGTGTAGGTGAAGGCTTGCATGGTGTGCGCTGCGATCTGTGGATACTTGAGCATCGACGTTGACGCCCGCGCGTGTCAACCATCTACCAACGGGTTGCGCACTTTCAGCGCGGCAAAGCGGCCAAAATCGCGATCGGCGCTCCACAGCTCGCGCACCGCGTGTTGCTTGCACAGCGCCGCAATGCGCGCGTCATGCACCATGCCGCCTTGCACGCGACCTGCTTTCAGCAGAGCCTTCAGTTCGGCCCAGTGTGAGCCCGACTCCGCCAGCAGAGTCAGTGTTGGCGAGGCCATCCACGATTCCACGGCACCGAAAGCGACGTCCATCGCGACAGGGCCCGGCGGAATCCTGGGGTGGGTGACGATGGCCAGGAATTCATGCACGCAGGGCCAAGGTACCGCCCAAGCCTGCTTGCCTTCAGCCAGACGCCTCAGGCAAGCCAGTGCCTGCACATGAAAGGGTGACGATTCGCGAAAGGCATAGACCAGGATGTTGGTGTCCACCGCGATCATGTGCCGCGCCCTTCGTAGATGACATCGCGCGTTTGCGCCCAACTCAAGCCCGGCTCCGGGTTCGGGTTGACTGGAAGCTTGTCGGTGACGGGGACGAACTCGAAGCCGGCGTC
>JAYUPO010000524.1:0-2617 GCA_043760085.1 Burkholderiales bacterium | reverse complement strand
GCGCATGAACTGACCTTTCCGGGCCTGGGCTTGGCAACCCCGGCGCAGTTGCTCAAATTGATCAAGGCCAAGGAGTCCCCATGAGTGCATTGACCATTCGCCTGCCCGACGACAAGTACGAGAGGCTGAAAGCCCTGTCCAAACGGCGCGGCACCAGCGTGAACCGGCTGATCGATGAGATGACCACCTTGCTGCTGGCCGAATTTGATGCCGAGGCCCGCTTTGCCTTGCGCAGCCAGCGCGGCCAAGGCCAGTCTGCGCGAGGCTTGGCGCTGTTGGCCAAGGCGCAGGGGCAGTAGCGACCGTAGAGGCCGCGAAGGCCGTACCGCAGGCACCGCCTTTGCAGGCGCCCGCAGGCTGGCCGGTGTTGCCGCAGCGTGGCTTCATGGCAGCGGCTCCTGCCGGGGTGGACTCGGTCTGACCGCCGCGCCGGGCACCACCCCTTGCTGCATCGACCACAGGTGCGCGTACAAACCGCGCTGCAGCAGCAGCTCTTCGTGTGAGCCCGCTTCCACGATGCGCCCGCGTTCCATCACCACGATGCGGTGCGCCTGCCGCACGGCAGACAGCCGGTGCGCAATGACGATGACCGTGCGGCCCTGGCAGATGGCGGCCATGTTGTGCTGCAGGATGGCTTCGCTTTCGTAGTCCAGCGCGCTGGTGGCTTCGTCAAAGATCAGGATGCGCGGGTTGGTGAACAGTGCCCGCGCAATCGCAATGCGCTGGCGCTGCCCGCCCGACAGGCCCGTGCCTTGTTCACCCACCACGGTGTCGTAGCCCTGCGGCAGTTCGCTGATGAATTCATGGGCCCCCGCCAGTTGCGCCACGCGCAGCACGGCTTGCAGCGGCGCTGCGGGGTCGGCGATGGCAATGTTCTCGCGCACGCTGCGGTTGAAGAGCACGTTTTCTTGCAGCACCACGCCCACCTGGCGGCGCAACTGGGCGGCGTCAATCAAACTGATGTCAATGCCGTCGATGCGCACGCGGCCCTGCTCGGGCGTGTACAGCCGCTGCACCAGCTTGGCCAGGGTGCTTTTGCCGCTGCCGCTGCGGCCCACGATGCCAATCACCTCGCCGGGTTGAATCTCCAAGCTCAGGTCTTGCAACACGGGCGGTGCCTCGGGCCGGTAGCGAAAGCGCACCTGCTCGAAGCTGATGCGCCCATGCACCGCGGGCAGTTGCGCCGCGGTGCTGGGCGGCACTTCGGTGGGGGTGTTGAGGATGTCGCCCAGGCGGCGCATGGAAATGCCGGTTTGCTGAAAGTCAGACCACAGTTGCGCCATGCGCATGATGGGCTGCGCCACGCGGCCGGCAAACATGTTGAAAGCCACGAACATGCCCACAGTCAACTGCTGTTCCATCACCAAATGCGCGCCGTACCACAGCGTGGCGGCGTTCACCAGCTTGCCGATGAGGCCCACGCCTTCGTGGGCGAAGCTGGCCAGGGTGCTGGTCTTGAAACTGGCCGCTACATAGGCGGCGAGCTGTTGATCCCACTGGCGCGCCATTTGCGGCTCCAGCGCGCCGGCCTTGAGCGTTTGCACGCCGGTGATGCTTTCCACCAGCAAGGCCTGGTTCTCGGCGCCGCGGGCAAATTTCTCATCGAGCCGGCGGCGCAGCACCGGCACCACGGCCAGGCTCAAGGCCACATACAGCGGCAGGCTGGCCAGCACCAGCAGCGTGAGCGGCACGCTGTAAAGCGGCATCACGCCAATGAAGACCACCGAGAACAGCACATCCAGCAGCAGCGTCAAACTCTGGCCGGTGAGGAAGCTGCGAATGTGTTCCAGCTCGCGCACCCGCGCCACCGAATCGCCCACGCGGCGCGCTTGAAAGTAAGCTAACGGCAAGTTGAGCAGGTGGCGGAACAGGCGGCTGCCCAGTTCGACATCTATGCGGCTGGTGGTGTGGCTGAACACATACGTGCGCAGGGCGTTCAGGCCGCTTTCAAACACCATTACCACCAGCAGGCCAATGACCAACACGTTGAGCGTGCTGGTGGCGCGGTGCACCAGCACCTTGTCCATCACCACCTGAAAGAACAGCGGCGCCACCAGGGCAAAGAGCTGCAGGAATATGCTGATGAGCAGCACCTCGCCCAGCAGCTTGCGGTGCTTCACCAGGCTGGGAATGAACCAGCTGAAGTCAAACCGCGCCAGCGCACCGGCCAGGCTGGCGCGGCTGGTGATGAGAATGAGCTGGCCGCTCCATTGCGCGGCAAAGGTTTCGAGCGGCTCGATTTGCGGGCGCGCTTCGGTGGAATTTTCGAATCGCTGCTCAAAGCGCTGGAGCAGCACGCGCTGGCCATCGCATTGGGCCAGCACCACGGTGCTGCCGTCTTGCATCAGTGCCAGGGCGGGCAAGGGCGTGAGGGCTAAGCGCGCGGCGCTGGTGCGGCTCAGCCTGGCCTTCAGGCCCAGGTGCTGGGCGGCCTGGCGCAGTTCATCAGCGCCAATGGTCTGGCTGGCGGTGAAGCCCAATTGGTGCGCCAGGGTGGCCGGGTCGGCTGCGATGTGGTGCAGCCGGGCGATGAGGCACAGCGCCGCCAAGGCCCCCCCCCCCGCGCTGGCGCCATCGGTGCCCGCGCCGGCTTCGCTCATTTCCGGCTGCGCACCCG
>JAYUPO010000523.1:0-2622 GCA_043760085.1 Burkholderiales bacterium | reverse complement strand
CCGGCGAGCGCGCCAGCTTGGCGTATTGCGCGCGCCGTGCCACCGACACCCAACCCATGGGCGTGCGGCCACGGTAGCCGATCAGGCCGGTGGGCTCGCCGGCATCCACCAAGGATTTGAAACGATTGCGGTTGTGCTGCGCGGCCGGGGTGCCCGGGTCAGGACATTCGCTGCGCCCGCTTTGCCGGTAGTACATGCACCAGCAGCCGCGGGCCACCGAGCAGCCGCGGGCATTGAACAAGGTTTCCAGGTCATCAAAGCGTTGCGGGGTGAGTGGGCGCAGGGTCAGCTTCATGGGCGCTCCCCGGTGCAGCAAGACGGTGTCAGGTGCAGGCAGATGTTTGGCCGGCCTGGCGCGCCCGCAACGCGCCGGCAATTTGCGTGGCCAAGGCCCGCACCGCGCGGGTGTGGCCCTGGGCCAGGGCCGGTGCGCCTTCGGCCACGGCTTCGCGCAGCCGGGTGGCGCAGGTCATGCCGACACCCGCCGTGGCGGGCACCGGCGCCAGCGTCCACACTGCTTCCAGCGTGGCATGCACACCGGCCTGGCTTTCGAACTGGGTCACGTCCACCTGGATGCGCCAGGTGGGCGGCGCGCTGGCCTGGTTCTGTTCCACGGCCCCGGCCTGCGCCGCCAGGCCCTGCAACAGCGCGGCGCGCAACTCGTCGCGCAGCGGCGCGGCCCAGCGTTCCTGTTCCAGCGTCAGCAAGCTGCCGTCAGCCTGGCGCAGCAGCCACTGCGGCTGATCCACCTGCACCGGCACGGTCACCGGGCCCAGCGCCACCACCAGTGCAGGCGCTGCCGGCAGGCCGCTGCCGCCAGCTTGCAGCAGGGTGTGCAGCCGGGTCGTGGCAGGCGTGGAGCAGGCCGCCAAGGCGCACAGCACGCTGCACGCGACGGCGCAATTGAAGCTTCGCATCAAGGTTCGCATCACGGTGCCTTTGCCGGGGCGGCGGGTGGGCCCAGATTGGCTGGCGCCTTGGGCAGCGGTGGGTCTGCCGGCACGCCGCGCAGCAGCGATTCGGGGTGGCGCTGCAGCGAATCGGTCAGCGCGCGCAAGGACTGTGCGGCGCGCTGAAAGTCGAGCAGGGCTTGTTCGAGCTGGCGTTGCACCGGCGCGCGCTCGTCCAGCAGTTGCCGGTCCAGGCGCTCGAACGCGCCTTGCGCGCCGCTCAGCGCGCGCTGCGCTTCCACCAGCGTTTTGCGCGCATCGGGTTCAAGCTGTTGCATCAGGCCCTGCGCGGCGGCCAGCGTGCGCTGCGCTTCGTTGAGCGTGTTCTGGGCGTCAGGCGTCACGGCGGCAAGGGTGCCCTTGGCTTGCTTCAATGTGGCCGCCAGTTCATTGGCAATCTCATCGAGCGGCAGCTTGCCAACACGAGCCAGGATGTCGTCCACCCGGCCCTGCAGCTCGCTCAGCGTGCCGGGCACGCTGGGCAGGGTGATGAGGTCGCCACCGTTGCCTTGCTGCAACGGCACGCGCGCGGCCTTGGGGTGGAATGCCAGCGCCACATAGAGCTGCCCGGTCAGCAGGTTGCCGGTGCGCAGTTGCGCGCGCAAGCCGTTGTCGACCAGCTTTTGCAGCATCGCCACCTCGGCCTGTTGGCCACCCGCGCTGGCCGGCAGCATGGCCGCACGCACCGCGCCCAGCCGCTGCGGGTACAGGTCGGCGAGCACCTGCACCGGGTAGCGGCCGGCCTGGTATTGCAGGCTGACTTGCGACACCTTGCCCACCTCCACCCCCAGGAAGTCGATCGGCGCGCCGGGGCTCAGGCCGCGCAGGGAACCGTCGAACACCATGCGCACCGGCAACGGTGTGCCGCTGGGCAGGGCCAGCGCGGCTTTGCGGTCGTCGAACAACTGGAAAACGCTGCTGCTGGCAGCCGGCGGCGCCTTGCCGGCGCCGGGCAGGTTTTCAAAGGTGATGCCGCCGGCCAGCAAGGTGGCCACTGTCTGCGTGTTCACGGTCAGGCCGTTGGCGTCGACACTCAGGTCGATGCCGCTGGCGTTCCAGAAGCGCGTGTTGGGCGTCACCAGGCGCTGATTCGGTGCTTCGATGAAGATCTTCACCAGCAGTTCGTCCTTGTCGGCGTCGAGCGCGTAACCCACGACGCGGCCGACGCGGGTGCGGCGGTACAGCACGGGCGAGCCGACATCCAGCGAGCCCAGGTCATCGGCGCGCAGCACAAAGCTGGCGCCGGGCTCGCCGCGCAGCACATACGGTGGCGCCTCCAGGCCCAGGAAGCTGCTGCGCGGCGCCGTGGAGGTGCCGGCGTCCAGGCCGATGTAGGCGCCCGACAGCAGCGTGCCCAGGCCGCTGACGCCACCGGCGCCGACGCGCGGACGCACGACCCAGAACGAGGTGTCGTCCACCGCCAGGGTGGCCGCCGAGCGTTCGAGTTGCACCGTGGCCACCACGCGCTGGCGGTTTTCGCGCAACTGCACCTTCTGCACCCGCCCGACCACCACTTCCTTGTAGCGCACCTCGGTCTTGCCGGGCTCCAGGCCTTCGGCGGTGCGGAATTCGATCTCGATGCGCGGGCCGGTTTCGAGGTAACTGCGAACGATGAGCGAGGCGCCGATGGCCAGGGCGGCCAATGGCACCAGCCACACCAGCGACAGCCGCG
>JAYUPO010000522.1:0-2627 GCA_043760085.1 Burkholderiales bacterium | reverse complement strand
ACCGCAGCCATAGTCTTTTCTATGGCGAGGATTTGCAACGACGCATGGCGGACGAAGGCGCGGTTTCATGTATCGAAATTTGTGAGGCACGACACTAGCATCCATCGCCCTTTGGTCTCAACGCAGGGCCCTCCTATTTACGGACAAGTTCTAAGCCTTGAACTGATCAGCCAGCCCAGCCCAGCACGCCGCGTAGCTGGCATCAAGCAAGCCGCCATGCATGGCAAACGCCGTGGGCACAAAGCGCCAGCGGCTTTCGAACATGAAGGCCAGGGTGTCGCCCAGCTTGTGCGGCGCCAGTGGCGCATTTGAAGCGTTAACGAACGCCGCCGTGTCGGGCCCGTGCGGCACCATGCAGTTGTGCAGCGAGGCCGCCCCCGGCACGAAGCCCGCGGCCTTGGCGTCGTACTGGCCCTGCACCAGGCCCATGAATTCGCTCATCACATTGCGGTGGTACCAGGGCGGACGGAAGGTGTCTTCAGCCACCATCCAGCGCGGCGGGAAGATCACGAAGTCGCAATTCGCCGTGCCAGGCGTGTCGCTCGGGCTGGTCAGCACGGTGAAGATGCTCGGGTCAGGGTGGTCGAAACTGACGCTGGCAATCGTCATGAAACGCGCCGTGTCGTACTTGTAAGGCGCCAGGTTGCCATGCCAGGCCACCACGTTGAACGGCGTGTGGGCTTGCGTGGCGCGCCACAGGCGGGCGCCGGTTTTCTTGATCAGTTCGACCTCGCCAGGGTCTTGTTCGAAAGCCGCCACCGGCGCCAGGAAGTCGCGCGCATTGGCCAGGCCGTTGGCGCCGATGGGGCCGAGCTCGGGCAGGCGAAATGCGGCGCCGTAGTTTTCGGCCACGTAGCCGCGCGAAGGGCCATCTGGCAGGGCCACCTTGAAAGCCAGGCCGCGCGGAATGACGGCGATCTCGCCTGGCGCCACGTCCAGGAGGCCCATCTCGGTCGTTAACAGCAACCGGCCAAGTTGGGGCACCAACAGCATCTCGCCATCGGCGTTGATCAGCGCGCGCCGCTGCATCGACTGGTTGGCCACGTAGACCAGCGCGGCCAGGCCGCTTTGGGCGTCGGGCTCGCCGTTGGCGCACATCGTTCGCAGGCCGGCAATGAAGTCGGTAGGCTCTTGCGGCAGGGCGGGCGGCGCCCAGCGCAGCGGGTCGGGAGGTGCGGCCACACCCCCCGCCGCGCCACTGGTCCACAGCGGCTGCTCAAACGGCGCATAGCCGCTGCACACCACCGAAGGCTGGCGCCGGTACAGCCAACTGCGCAGGTTGGCCGCGCGCGGCGCCGTGAACGCCGTGCCCGAGAACTGCTCGGCGTACAGGCCATGGGCCACCCGTTGCGGGCTGTTGCGGCCCTGCGGCAAGGCGCCGGGCACGGCCTCGGTGGCGAACTCATTGCCAAAGCCGCTTTGATACGAGAGGGTCATGACGATGGCTCCGTGGCGCCGGCCCGAGCCGCGGTGAGCGCTTCGCGCAGCACGGCCAGGTCGCCAATGTGGTTGGCAAGCAGCAGCACCAGGCGCGCATTCAGGGCATGGCTGGCGGGTTCTGAAAGATCGCGGTGGGTGTCGATCAGCGCTTGATAGAAATCATCGGGCGCTTGCAGATTCGCAGTCTTGATCAGCGTCATGGTGTCCTCATGCGGCGGCCGGACTGGCCAACGCGCGGCGCACCGCCGCTTGCACCGCAGCCGGCGTGGGCGCACGCCAACGCGCGCAAACATGTTGATCAGGCCGCAGCAAGTAGGCCGTGCCGGGCTGCGCGTCGTAGCGCTGTTGCACCAGGCCATGCGGGTCTTGCAGCGCGGCACGGCCGATGCGCAGCAGTTGCGTCGGAGCGACGGCCTGTGCCGCGGCACGCAGCGGCGCCTCATCGGCCGCGTCGTCGCTCCACAGCAGCAGCGTGAAGCCGGTGTCGTGCAGGTGTTGCAGCAACCACGGCGCGCCGCCTGCGGCCGCAACGGGCGCATCGGCCGCCACGGCGCCGGGCACCAGCATGCCGTTGAACGCAGCGACATCAGATGTGTTCAAGGGCGAATCCGTCAACACGGCCGGCACCGACAGCCGCCCGCTGTTGACCAGGCTGCGGGCAAAGGCGTGCTCGCGCGCCAGGCTCAACACGGCATCCCGAAAGAGCTTGCTCACCGCGCTCTTGGGCGTGATGAAGTCGGTGGCGCGGGTGGAGTTCAGGATGTTTTCATCCGCCGCCGCCTCGCGTTCGCTGGCGTAGGAATCAAGCAGCGCGTCGGGCGCGCGGCCTTGCAGCACGGCGTGCAGCTTCCAGCCCAGGTTGTCGGCATCCTGCACGCCCGAATTGGCGCCGCGCGCGCCGAAGGGTGAGACGCCATGCGCACTGTCGCCGGCAAACAGCACGCGGCCGTGGCGAAACTTCTCCATGCGCAGGCAACTGAAGGTGTAGACGCTGGCCCAGGCGATGTCGAACGCCACCCCCGGCCCAAGCAAGGCCTGCACGCGCGGGCGAATGCGCTCGGGCTGGCGCTCTGCTTCCGGGTCGGCCTGCCAGCCGAGTTGAAAGTCGATGCGCCACTGCGAATCGGGCTGGCGGTGCAGCAGCACGCTGTGTTCGGGGTGGAAGGGTGGGTTGAACCAGAAGCGGC
>JAYUPO010000521.1:0-2637 GCA_043760085.1 Burkholderiales bacterium | reverse complement strand
CTCAATCTGCGCCCTCTTGACCATCGGATACCTCGCCCACACATGCTTCGATCAGAGCATAACGCGCGAGATATTGTTTTCGTCTACACCCTCTGAGCCTGCATGCCACGGCGCCAGGGCTTCACGCTGATCGAGCTGCTGCTGGCCATGGCCCTGGTGGCGCTGCTCAGCGCAGGCGCCTGGCCCAACCTGGCACCCTGGCTGGACCGGCAGCATGTGAAGGCCGCCGCCGAAGGGCTGGCCCAGGGTTTGAAAGAGGGCCGCTTTGAGGCCGCACGCCGCGGTGTGCCCTTGCATCTTTCAGTGGATGCACAAGCGGCCTGTTTTGCCCTGTCGGCGCTGCCCGGCTGCGGCTGCACGGTCGAACAAGCTTGCCAGATCAAGGTGGGTTATCTGGGCAAGGCCGGGCACCTGCGGCTGGGCGTTTCAGCCGCTGCCCCCACCCCATGGCGTCTGGCGCCTGTGCAATTGGATGCTTCACCGGCTGCTGCCCTGCTGGTGCACGCCGCGCAAGCACCACCCTTGCAAGTGGCGCCCACGCCGCTGGGCCGGGCCAGCATTTGCGCGCCGCAGGGTGGCTGGCGCGAATACGTGCCCTGCTGACAGCGCCGCCACGCAGCGTCAAACCTGCATGTTCATGATTTCGGAATAGGCCTGCACCAAGCGGTTGCGCACCGCCAGCGTGGCCTGAAAGCCGATCTGCGACTTCTGCATCGCGATCATGGTTTGCTCCAGGCTGACGTTCGGGTTGTCCAGTTGCAGCTCGCGCTGCAAGGTGGTGGCCTCCTTCTGGCTCTGGCTCACCGAGTGCAGCGCCTGCGTCATGGCGCTTTGAAAGCTGGTCCCCGCGGCGCCGGGTTGCACCGCGGCGGGCTTTGACAGCGGCGTGCCATCGGGGCGCAACCCGGCCCGGGCCACGGCCTGGGCAAAGTCAAACGCCTTGAGTTTCATGTCCATGGCAGCCGCCTTTCGTGCACGAACGCACTGTAGGCGCGCAGCCTGCACGCGGTGGTGTAAACAAGCGCGCCTTTGCGCGGCTACTTACAGGCCTGCGCAGCGCGACGCTGCCAAACAATGCGCCGCACACCCTGTCACTTCCTCTGTGGGCCCGCAGCGCGCGGCCGCCAATCTCGACGCCACGATGGACAACGCGCTGACCGCTTCCAACCCCAACGCACCGCCCTCGCCCTCGCCCGTCACCACGGGCAACTGGCGCGAGCGCTTCACCACCATGCCGCTGCGCAGCCTGCTCAGCCTGGGCGTGGGCCTGGCCGTGCTGGTGGCCATCGGCGTGGCCTTGTTCAGCAATGGCAGCCGTGGCGACTACAAGGTGCTGTTCGCCGGGCTGAGCGACAAGGACGGCGGCGCCGTGGTGGCGCAACTGGCGCAATCGAACGTCCCGTACCGCATTGCCGAGGGCGGCGGCGCCATCCTGGTGCCGGCGGCGCAGGTGCATGAAGTGCGCCTGAAGCTGGCCTCGGCCGGCCTGCCGCGCGGCGGCACGAATGGCGGCGCGGCCGGCTTCGAACTGATGGACAACGCCCGCTTCGGCCAAACCCAGTTCCAGGAACGCGCCACCTTCCAGCGTGCGCTGGAAGGCGAGCTGGCGCGCTCGATTGCCTCACTTCAAGCTGTAGCCGGCGCGCGCGTGCACTTGTCATTGCCCAACCAGAACGGCTTTTTTCGTGAACAGCAAAAGCCATCGGCGTCGGTGTTGTTGAACCTGCACCCCGGGCGCACGCTGGAACGCGTGCAATTGGCGGGCATCGTGCATCTGGTTTCCAGCAGCGTGCCCGAGCTGCACCACAAGGCGGTGTCGATCATCGACGGCCAGGGCGCCTTGCTCAGCGGCAACGACGAGTCGGCCGGCGCCGGCGGCCTGGACACGCAACAACTGCAGTACCTGCGCAATGTCGAGGCCATGTACCTGAAGCGCGTGATGGACATTCTGGAACCCGTGGTCGGGCGCGACAACCTGCGCGCCAACGTCACGGCCGAGATCGACTTTTCGCAAAGCGAGCAAACCAGCGAAGAGTTCAAACCCAATCAAACCGACGCTGCCGCCGCCGTTCGCAGCCGCCAGACCAGCGACGCCAACACCGCCAGCGGCAGCGGCCCGGCCGGCGTGCCGGGCGCGGCCACCAACCAGCCGCCCGTGGCGGCCACGGCACCGCTGAGCGGCGCGGCCCAGCCGCTGCAAGGCGCGCCGGGCGGGAATGGTGCAGGGGGAGCCGGCGGCAGCCCGAATGCACGGCGCGACGCGGTGACCAATTACGAGGTCGACAAGACCGTGAAGGTGGTGCGCAACGCCACCGGCAACATCAAACGCCTGAATGCAGCGGTCTTGCTCAACCACCGTAGCAGCGTCGACCCCAAGGGCAAGACCGTGACCACGCCATTGAGTGCCGAAGAACTGGAAAAGCTCACCTCATTGGTGCAGCAAAGCCTGGGCTTCAACAAGGAGCGCGGCGATTCGGTGCGGGTGGTGAACTTCGCCTTCAAGCCCGAGGTGGCGCCGAAGATCGAACCCCCGCCCGTTTGGCGGCAGCCCTGGGTGCTGGATCTGCTGCGCGCCGCCGCCGTGCCGCTGCTGTTGGCCTTGCTGGCCTGGGGCGTGCTGGCGCGCATGGTGCGCCC
>JAYUPO010000520.1:0-2639 GCA_043760085.1 Burkholderiales bacterium | reverse complement strand
CGGCACGCCGTTGGCATCGAGCGGCAAGGTGGTGCCCGCCAGGCCCAGCCCGGCCACATTGGGCTGGCGGCCGGTGGCGGCCAGCAGCCAATCGAATTCTTCTTCGTGGGGCTGGCCAGCGCGGGTGGTGCAGCGCACGAGCACACCAACATGCACACCATCGGCCACGCGCGCAGGCTGCAAGTCTTTGGCCCCCAGCAACAGCGGCAGTTCGCCTGAAAACACATCGCGTGTCAGCGCTTGCAAGACGGGGTCCGTCAACGGGCCCAGCCGCTCGCTGCGGCCATACAGCCGCACGCGCACGCCCAGGCGGTGCAGCGCCTGCGCCAGCTCCAGCGCGATCACGCCGGCGCCGGCCACGGCCACCGAGCTTGGCAGCGTGGCCCAATCGAACACATCGTCATTGACGATCAGCCGATCACCCAATTCATGCTGCCAGGCCGCCGGCCGCACCGGGTGCGAACCGGTGGCGATGACGATGCGCGCTGCCTGCACGCGAGTGTGGCCATCAACCTCCAGCGTGTGGTCACTGACGAAACGCGCCTGGCCGCGCAAGCGGTGCTCGGCCGGCCAATGCTCGACTGCATCGAGCACGAAGCCCACAAAGCGGTCGCGCTCGCTGCGCACGCGCGCCATCACGGCCGCGCCGTCAACGCGCAGCTCGCCGCCATGCACGCCAAAGCGGCCGGCGTGGGCCATGGTGTGCGCAACCTCGGCCGCGGCAAGCAACAGCTTGCTCGGCATGCAACCCACCCGGGCGCAAGTGGTGCCGTAGGCGCCACCCTCAATGACCAGAACGTTTTGGGTATGGGCCAAGGCGGCGCGGTAGGCCGACATGCCGGCGGTGCCGGCGCCGACGATGGCCACATCGGTGTGAAGCGTGTTCATGCTTGGCAGCCCTCGTTGCCGTGGAGGCTGTGAATGTGCTTGATGCCGCAGCCCTGCGCAATGCGCGCCGCATCAAACACCGCCCTGCGCCAGAACGATTGCCAAGCGTGGCCCAAAACCGTGACCCAACACCGCGACCCAAAAACGTGACCCAACAACGCGACCCGTGCGCCGGCGCCGCGCGCGCACGGCCTACTGCAGCGCGGCGGCAGGTGCTTGAAAGCGCAGCGCGCTGGCCATGGGCGGCAGCTCGGCCGCCAGGCGCAAGGCGTCGCTGATGCGATGCACGCCCAGCTTGTTGCGCAGGGCCGCCACCTGCGAACGCACGGTGCTGACCTTGACGCCGAACTGCTCGGCCAGGCTTTCCACTTGCTGCCCATCCAGCAGGCCGTTGAGCACGCGCTTTTCGGCCGAGGTGATGGCATGCAGGCTGCACAGCATCTCCACCACCAGGCCCGGCGCCATGCTGCGCCGGCCGAGCAAGAGCAAGACCCGTGGTGCGTTGCCCGTGCGCCCGGGCAACGGCTGCGCAGAGACCATCAAGCGCCCCGCCGTGCCCTTGAGCAAATGTGGCTCTGTCACTTTGCTCAACCCTTCAACGGGGGCGGGCGATGTGCTCGTCGGCCTGGGGGCACTGCTGAGCATCACCAGTTGGCGCCGCCCGTTCAGCGCCGCGGCCATGGCGTTGGCCAGGGCGGGGCGTTGCGACGAGTCGGCCGCGCAAACGTACTGCCCCGAGTGCGTGGTCAACAGGCTGCCCCAGCGCAGTTCTTGCTGGCCCGCCGCGTTGGCGTGCACCAGCAGGCCATTGGCCGCGCAGACCAACATGCCAACGTCCAACTCGTCAATGAGTTCGCGCATGCAGGCGGCAGACAGGGTCTCGGCCACATCGCTGCTACGCAGCGCCGCAGCAGCCAACGGGGTGCTGGCAACGCGGGCAGATACCAGGCTTTCGTTCATCACAATCTCCTCAATTTGTGAGACGCATCGTGGCGCGAAAGCGATAAAAATGAATCGACAGGGTGTGAGGCGAGGTTAAAGCTTGCTAACCGGGGAGGTGAATATGACCAATTGGAGCGGTGGGCTCGGCGCTGCCAAAGATGCGCTGTGGGTCGAACAGGCCGGCGTGAATGAAGGCGACAACTGGCTGCCCTTGAGCCACGGCGAGCTGCATGTTCGCCACCCGGGCCATGGCTGGTGTACCGGCATGAACCCGGCGCTCGACCTGGACAAACATGCCCAAGCCGCCGCAACGGGCTATCTGCATGCCTTGGCCGAATGGGTACCCGTCCTGCGCCATGCGGTACAGGCTCTGGAAAACGGGCAAGGCGGTTTTGGCTGGCTGCCCATTGGCTGGGGTTTGACGGCCGCGCTGCCGACTGATGCCAACCCGAATGTGTCGTTCCTGCTCACCCGCGGCGACCCGAACGATTGGCAGGAAGCCAGCCTGGTGTTGCTGGCCGCGCGGCGCCTGAACGGCAAGGCCATGGGTGATGCGGTGGGCCTGCGGGTCACGGCGCATGTCACGCGCAGTGACGCCAAGGCGCCGTGGCAAGTGCGCTTTGCCAGCTTGGCAGCGTCGCGCCTGGATCAAGTGGCCGTGGCCTTGCCTGCCGGCCTGGCCACGGCGTTGGGTGCTTCACGCGCGCCAGGCCTGCGCCAGGCCATGCGAGCGGCGCTGGCGGTCAATCATGTCGCCGTGCATGCCGTTCACAGCGCCGCCGCTGACGACGACACCTGCGAGCTGCACG
>JAYUPO010000519.1:0-2645 GCA_043760085.1 Burkholderiales bacterium | reverse complement strand
CTCGCCATAGAAAAGACTATGGCTGCGGTTTGCGTCTAGCCTGACGAACGAATGCATCGCTTTCATTTGTACCGAAACTTATGAGTCACAACACTAGAGACCCGGCATGAAGATTCTCATCCGCAACGGCCGCGTCATCGACCCGGCCAGCGGCCGCGACGAACTGGCCGATGTGGCCATCGCTTCCGGCCGCATCCTGCGCATCGGCCAGTTAGACGCCGGCTTCGTCGCGCAGCGCGTGATCGAAGCGGCGGGTTGCGTCGTCGCACCCGGCCTGGTTGACCTGGCCGCGCGCCTGCGCGAACCGGGCAATGAACACCAGGGCATGCTGGAAAGCGAGCTCAACGCGGCCGCGGCCGGCGGCATCACCAGCCTGGTGTGCCCGCCCGACACCGACCCCGTGCTCGACGAACCCGGCCTAGTGGAAATGCTCAAGTTCCGTGCCCGCAAGTTGAGCCGATGCCGGCTGTTCCCCCTGGGTGCCTTGACACGTGGGCTGCAAGGCGAGGTGCTGACCGAACTGGTGCAGCTCAGCGAAGCCGGTTGCATCGGCTTTTCGCAGGCCGAAGTCGCCGTGGCCGACACCCTGGTGCTGCTGCGCGCGCTGCAATACGCGGCCACCCACCAGCACACCGTGTGGCTGCGCCCGCAAGACGCTTTCCTGGGCCGCGGCGTGGCGGCCAGCGGCGCGCTGGCCACGCGGCTGGGGCTGGCCGGCATTCCGGTGGCGGCCGAGGTGCTGGCGCTGCACACCATCTTCGAGCTGGTGCGCGCCACCGGCGCGCGCGTGCACCTGTGCCGCCTGAGCAGCGCGCGCGGCGTGGCGCTGGTGCGCGCGGCCAAGGCTGAAGGCCTGGCCATCACGGCTGACGTGAGCATCAACTCGCTGCACCTGACCGATGTGGACATCGGTTACTTCAACGCCGCCATGCGCCTGACCCCACCACTGCGCCAGGGTGCCGACCGCGACGCGCTGCGCGCCGGCCTGGCCGACGGCACGCTGGACGCATTGGTGAGCGACCACAACCCGGTGGATGAAGACGCCAAGCACCTGCCCTTCGGCGAAGCCGAGCCCGGTGCCACCGGCGTGGAGCTGCTGCTCAGCCTGGGCCTGAAGTGGGGTGCCGATGAAGGCCTGACGCTGGCGCAGACCCTGGCCTGCATGACCTGCCACCCGGTGCGCGTGCTGGGCGATGCGCTGGGCTCGCTGGCGGCCAGCGCCGGGCAACTGGTGGAAGGTGGCGTGGCGGATGTGTGTGTGTTCGACCCGCAAGTTGAATGGATGGTTAACCCGCAGGCCTTGCTCAGCCAGGGCAAGCACACGCCGTTCGCCTTTGCCCACACCGGCATGGCCATGCCGGGGCGCGTGCGCGCCACGCTGGTGGCCGGCGTGCTGGCCTACGAGTCGGCTTGATCACTGGCCGGGCGTGATGCGCACGGTGCGCGCTGCTCTGCGCCTGGCCGCCGTGCTGGCCCATGTGCTGCACGGCATGGCTGTGGTGGGCTTGACCTGGCGCCGCGCCAGCGCGGCGCAACGCGAGGCGCGCATCGCCTGGTGGTCGGGCAAGTTCCTGCGCCTGCTCGGCGTCGGCCTGCGCGCCAGCGGCGGCTTCAAACCCGGTGCCTGCCTGCTGGTGGCCAACCATGTGTCGTGGCTGGACATCCTGGCCATCCATGCCGTGCACCCGCGCGCGCGCTTCGTGGCCAAGGCCGATGTGCGGCACTGGCCGCTGCTGGGCTGGCTGATCGGCGCCACCGGCAGCCTGTTCATCGAACGCGAACGCAAGCGCGACGCGCTGCGCGTGGTGCATCAAATGGCCGCGGCGCTGGAGGCGGGCGATTGCGTGGCCGTGTTCCCTGAAGGCACCACCGGCGCGGGGCTGCCGCTGCTGCCCTTTCATGCCAATTTGCTGCAAGCCGCCATCGCCACCGCCACGCCGGTGCAGGCGCTGGCGCTGCGCTACGAAGACGCGCAGCAGCGCTTCAGCCCGGCGCTGTTGTGGCTGGGCCAGACGACCTTGGCACAAAGCGTCTGGGCCACGCTGAACGGGCGCCAGCTCACCGTGGTGATCGAAGTCATGCCGCCACGGCGCAGCGACCACGCTGATCGCCGCGCGCTGGCGGCATCCTTGCGCGAAGACATCACCACCGTGCTGGCGGGCCCACCATGATCGAACAGCTCCTGGCGTTTTCAGATGAAGCTGCGCTGGCCGGTGGCCTGGCGCTCGCGCTGGGCTGCCCGCTGGCGCTGGTGGCTCGGCATGCGTTTCCCGACGGCGAAAGCAAGCTCACCGCGCCCGCGCAGTTGCAGCCCAACGTGGCCGTGTTGCGCGGCCTGCACCAGCCCAATGCCAAACTGGCCGAGCTGCTGCTGCTGGCGCCGGCTTGCCGCGAGCTGGGCGCGCGCCGACTCACGCTGGTCAGCCCCTACCTGGCCTACATGCGCCAGGACATGGCCTTCAACCCCGGCGAGGTGGTGAGCCAGCGCCACCTGGGTGCGCTGCTGGCGCGCTCGTTCGATGCCGTGGTGACGGTTGACCCGCACCTGCACCGCATCCAAAGCCTGGCCGAGGTGATGCCGGGCTGCCGCGCGCAGGCCGTGTCGGCGGCCGACCTGCTGGGCGCCTGGGCGGCGGCACATTGCC
>JAYUPO010000518.1:0-2648 GCA_043760085.1 Burkholderiales bacterium | reverse complement strand
CCGATCCAGCGGGTAGCTGGTGCCGGCCAGCGCCGCCGCACCCAGCGGCAGTTGATTGGTGCGCGCACGCACCTGGCTCAAGCGTTCAGCGTCGCGCGAACATTTCCACATAGGCCAGCAGGTGGTGCGCAAAGCTCACCGGCTGCGCCACCTGCAAATGCGTGAAGCCCGGCATCACGGTGGTGGCATGCTGCGCGGCCAGTTCGACCAACGCGCGCTGCATGGCGCTGAGCAGCGGCGCCAGGGCGTCGATCTCGTCGCGCAGCCACAGCCGCACATCGGTGGCCACCTGATCGTTGTGCGAGCGGCCGGTGTGCAGCCTTTTTCCGGCATCGCCCACCAGTTGCGTCAGCCGCGCTTCGATGTTCAGGTGCACGTCTTCCAGCTCGAGCTTCCACTCGAAGCGGCCGGCTTCGATGTCGGCGCTGATCTGGCCCAGGCCGCGCTGAATGTCGGCCAGGTCTTGCGCGGCGATGACGCCCTGGTGCGCCAGCATCTCGGCGTGCGCCAGGCTGCCGGCGATGTCGGCGCGCCATAACCGCTGGTCGAAGCCGACGCTGGCGGTGTAGCGCTGCACCAGCTCGCTCATGGGCTCGGTGAACAGCGCTGACCAGGCTTGGGCTTTGTTTTCTAAGGGGTTGTCGGACATCGGCACAGGCGCGCGGGCGCGCAACATCACGGGCAAGGGGGCACGTATTATCGACACGCCCTCTCACTGCACCGCCAAGCGCTTGAAGCCACGCCCCGACCCGCTGGACCCCGACTTCGTGCCCGACGAGACGCGCGCACCCAGCCTGTGGCCGAACAGCACGCGCGCGGCCGATGGGCTGTCCACCACCTTTGCCGCCACCGCCTTCGACCCCCTGCACGGCCAGCGTGAGCAGCAGGCCGCACTGGCCCTGGCCGCGCTCGACGTGTGCAGCAGCGCCCTGGCCCTGCGCGTGCTGCTGGCGGTGCAAGCGGTGCTGGCGGTGGGTGTGTTGCTGGTGGCGCACAGTGCGGCGCAGTGGCTGGCGCTGGCCGCCGCGGCCGGGTTCACCGGCCTGTGCGCCACGCTGCTGTGGCTGGCCGCGGTGTGTTCGTTCAAAAAACACCTGGCTGCACAGGACGGCCCGGCCCGCGGCGGCGTGCTGCTGGCCCTGGGCGCCGCGGCCGCGCTGCTGGCCTGGGCACCGTTGTGGGCGCTGGGCCTGGTGAGCGCGCCGGGGCCCTGGCAGTGGTTTGGCGTGCCCTTGGCCGGCGCCGGCCTGGCTGGCCTGGCCGGTGGCTGGCTTGAATTGCGCGCGCGGCTGTGGCAGCCCAGCGATGCGCGGGTGCGGCTGGCTGAATTGCAATCGCGCATTCGCCCGCACTTCCTGTTCAACGCCCTGAACACCGCCATCGCGTTGGTGCGCATCAACCCGGCGCAGGCGGAATCGTTGCTCGAAGACCTGGCCGAGCTGTTCCGCGTGGCCTTGAGCGAAGGTGGCGCGTCGGTGTCGCTCGACGAAGAAATCGCCCTGGCGCAGCGCTACCTGGCGATCGAGCAATTGCGCTACGGCAGCCGGCTGAAAATCAGTTGGGACATCGATGCCAAAGCCGGCCGCGCCAGGCTGCCGCCGCTGGTGTTGCAGCCGCTGGTTGAGAACGCCGTGCGCCACGGCGTGGAGCCCTCGGCCAGCGGCGCGCAAGTGTGGGTGCAGGCCAGCGCGCGCCGCGGCCAGGCCGTGCTGCTGGTGACCAACACCGTGCCCACCGACACGGCCAACCCCGGCATGGGCCTGGCGCTGGCCAACGTGGCCGAACGCCTGCGTTTGCTGCACGACGTGGCCGGGCAGTTGGATGTGTGGCGCGAAGGCGAATTGGTCCGGGCGCGCATCGTGGTGCCGCTGTGAGTGCGCCGCTGCCTGGCACGCTGCGCGTGGTGGTGGTGGATGACGAACCCCTGGCGCGCCTGCGCCTGTGCAGTTTGTTGTTAACCTGTTGCGACCCCGCGGCGCTGGTGGTGGGCGAGGCCGCCGATGCGCCCAGCGCGCTGGCCGCTGCGCGCACCTTGCAACCCGAGGTGATATTGCTCGACATCGCCTTGCCCGGCGCCAGCGGCCTGCAACTGGCCCGGGGCCTGCGCGCGTTGCTGCCGGCGCCGGCCATCGTCTTCGTCACTGCACACGCCCAGCATGCCGTGCAGGCGTTCGAGCTGGATGCGGTGGACTACCTCACCAAGCCGGTGCGCGCCGAGCGCTTGCAAGCCGCCCTGCGGCGCGTGGCGCAGCGTGCGCGTGCTTTGCATGCCGCCCCAGCGGCCGCGGAGCCGGAACCCACTTTGGTGGTGAACGACCGCGGCCGCGTGCAGCGCATTGCGCTGCACGAAGTGCTGTACCTGAAGGCCGAGGCCAAGTACGTCACCTTGCGCACCGCGCAGCACCGCTATGTGCTGGACGATGCATTGAGCGATCTGGAACAGCGCCTGGGCCCGGCGTTCATCCGCATCCACCGCAACGCCTTGGTGGCGGCCAGTGCCGTGCGCACGCTCGAACGCCGTGCGCTGCCCGACGAGCCTGGCCACGAAGGCTGGGCCGTGCGGGTGGCACCGGTTAACGAATGGCTGGCCGTGTCGCGCCGGCAAACCACGCTGGTTCGCGCGGCGCTGCTGCAACAGGGCAGCTGAG
>JAYUPO010000517.1:0-6651 GCA_043760085.1 Burkholderiales bacterium | reverse complement strand
TCGATCAGGATGCCTTGCGAGCCGATGCCCACGTTGGTGCCGAAAGCAGAGCGAAAGGCCAGCGCCGTCTGGCCGAACTCATGCATCAGCGCCACTTCCTGTGCCATCGACAGGCCAATGCCGCCATACGCCTCGGGGATGGACAGGCCAAACAGGCCCATGGTCTTCATGTCGGCCATGATTTCGGCCGGCACGTCGTCGCTGTCTTCCACTTCGTTTTCGGCCGGCACCAGGCGCTCGCGAATGAAGCGTTGCACGCTGGCCAGCAGCAGCTCGAAGGTGTCGTGGTCCAGGGCCATGGCGGGTTTCCTTGTGTTGCTCGCACGCAAGCCTGCCACGATACCGCGCCACGCTTGTCCGATGAAGGGATCGGCACCCGACCTCGACGCTTGCAGCGTGGCCGACAAGCCGGCCTGGATGGCCGCGGTAGCCCGCGCCCAGCTCGTTGCCAAGGGTTTGCGCGCAGGGAAAGACTGAACTCAGACGTTAGGCTTCAGGGATGCGGCCGGTGGTACACCGCGCCGTCAACAATGCTCAAGCAAGAAGCTAAAAGGGAGTCTGAATTGAAAAAGTTGATCTGCGCCGGCCTGGCCATTGCCGCGTTGTCTGCCACCCACGCCCAGGATCGGCCGATCCAGGAGCCGCCCGTTCGTTATGGGCAGTATCACGTCAACATCGCCATCAACGATGACATGACTTCGGTGGAAACCCGGCAGTGGAGCCTCACTGTGTTGCAGGCGCAGGCGCTTGAATGGGCGAAGAAGGCCACCATCAGCCACAGCACCAGCGTGCAGAAAGTCGAGGTGGTGCACGCCTTCACGCGCAAGGCCGATGGCCGGCGCATTGAGGTGCCCAAGGACAACTACCAAGTCAACACCAGCCAAGGGCGCGATTCGGCGTCGCCCGCGTTCTCAGACTTTTCAACTGTCGCGGTGGTATTCCCTGAGCTGGCGGTGGGCGACACGGTGTCCTTGAGCTACCGCATCGTGCAAAGCGAGCCGATCTTTCCCGGCCACTTCGACACGGCCTTCACCTTCGGCCGCGACACCGCGTACGACGATGTGCGCTTGAGCGTGGAGTTTCCCGCCGCGCTAAAGGCGCAGTTCGCGGCGCGGAACATGCAGCAAAGCGAGCAAGACGTGCCCGGCGCGCGCAAGCGCGTGCAATGGCAATGGAGCCAGCAGCAACCGCAGCGCAGCACGCGGCGCGACTATTCGGTGGTGAACAGCAACGACGAAGTGGGTGCAGCCTTTTCCACCTTCACAAACTACCAAGCCATCGCCGCAGCCTACGGCGCGCGGGCCACGGCCAAGGCGGAACCGAGCGAGCGGCTGCGCGCCTTGGCGCAGGAAGTTGTGGGCACCCGCAGCGAGGCACGCGATCAGGCGCGCGCGTTGTACGAATGGGTGTCCACCAAGATCACCTATGGTGGCAACTGCGTCGGCGTGGGCACCGTGGTGCCGCGCGAGGTGGACAAGGTGTTGGACAACCGCATGGGCGATTGCAAAGACCACGCCACCTTGCTGCAAGCCTTGCTGTCGGCGCGCGGCATTGCCAGCGAACAGGCGCTGATCAATGCCGGCAATGAATACCAGTTGCCCGCCATACCGCAAGTCGGCGCGGTGAACCATGTCATCAACTTCATCCCCCAATTCAACTTGTACGTCGATGCCACCGCCAAGCATCAACCCTTTGGCGTTTTGCCCTTTCCTCTGCGCGGCAAGCCCGTCTTGCATGTGGGCCGCTGGCGCGACGGCGCGGCCACACCCGTGCCGGCCCTGGCGCGACGCCAAACCACCGACAGCCGGTTGAAACTGGCGCCCGACGGTTCACTGTCCGGCACGGTGAAGGTGCAGTACGCAGGCGATGCCGCCATCGGCATGCGCGAATGGGCACGCCAACTGCCTAAGGAAAGCCGCCCCGACATGGTGCGCGAGATGCTGCGCAGCATGGGCCTGAGCGGCCATGGCCATGTGGAGCTGGCCGAGGCCACGGCGTTGAGCGACGAGTACGAGTTGACGCTGCAATTGACCCGCGTGGAACGATTTGTTCGCCTGCCCGGGCCGGGCGCGTTCTTCGTCATGCCGCTGGTGGGCGGCACCACGGTGGGCGGCATGGTGCAGGCTGATGACGGCCAGCCCGTGCGGCACGATACGGCGTGCACCAACGGCGTGGCGGTGGAGACCTACGTCATCGAACTGCCCAAGGGCATGAAGATATCGGGCCTGCCACCAACCGCCAAGTTGGCCAACAGCGTGCAGCGTTTCGAGGCCAGTTACGTGCAGAAGGGGCAAACCCTGCACATTCAGCGCCGCCTGGAAGACCGCACGCCCACGGCCGTGTGTTCGCCGGCCATTGGCAATGAGTACCGGCGTCTGGGTGGGCAGGTGATCGACAACCTGAAGGCGCAAGTGCTGTATCGCTGAGGCTTGCCGCCCCCGCGGCGATGCGTGGGCGCGGGCCACGCCAGACGTCTAGACAAGGGGGCTGCGCACCGTGACTGCGGGGTTGCTGCTGGCGCCACGCCAGCGCGATGATGGGCACAAGCCACGACTCCCGCCCAAGAGAACGCCGCCATGAACCAGCCTCAGCAGCCCAAGCCCATCTCCGCCTTGCCCCCAGCGAACCTGGAAACGCGCATGGCCGCGTTGCAACGACTGCGCACGCAGATGGAAGAGCTGCACGCGCACCTGGAATACATGAAGCTGATGCTGCGCCTGAAAGACCAGCGCGGCCGCTGACAGCCCCGCGCCCGTGGGCTGCGCGCTGCTGGTAGGCTTGCGCGTTTTCCGCAACCCCGGCAGCCCACCATGTACCAAGACCTCAGCCTTTTCATCGACGGCCAATTCCTTAAAGGCGAGGGCCGGCACGAACAGGATGTGTTCGACCCCGCCAGCGGCCTGGCCATCGGCAAGCTGCCGCATGCCACTCGCGCCGACCTCGACCGCGCCTTGGCCGCCGCCGCGCGCGCCTTTGAAACCTGGAAGCACAGCTCGCCCATGGAGCGCAGCCGCATCCTGCGCAAGGTGGGTGAACTGTCGCGCGAGCGCGCCAGCGACATCGGCCGCAACATCACGCAAGACATGGGCAAGCCGCTGGCCGAAGCGGTGGGCGAGGTGATGCGCTGCGCCGACCACTGCGACTGGCACGCCGAGGAGTGCCGCCGCATCTACGGCCGCGTGATCCCGCCGCGCACGCCTAACGTTCGGCAAATGTCATTGCGCGAGCCGGTGGGCGTGGTGGCCGCGTTCACGCCGTGGAACTTTCCGTACAACCAGGCGATTCGCAAGATCAGCGCGGCCATCGGCGCGGGCTGCACCATCATCATCAAGGGCCCGGAAGACACGCCCAGCGCGGTGGTGGCCATCGCCCGCATCTTCCACGACGCCGGCCTGCCGCCGGGGGTGTTGAACGTGGTCTGGGGCGTGCCGTCGGAGGTGTCGCAGCACCTCATCACCTCGCCCATCGTGCGCAAGGTGTCGTTCACCGGCTCGGTGCCGGTGGGCAAACAGCTGGCTGCATTGGCCGGCGCGCACATGAAGCGCGTGACCATGGAACTGGGCGGCCATTCGCCGGTGATCGTGTGCGACGACGCCGACGTGGAACGCGCCGCCGACATGCTCAGCACACTGAAGTTCAGCAACGCCGGCCAAGTCTGCGTCTCGCCCACGCGATTCTTCGTGCAAGAAAAGGCCTACGACCGTTTCATGGCCCGCTTCATTGAAGCCACGCGCAAGATCAAGGTCGGCCCCGGCCTCGAAGCCGACACTCGCATGGGCCCGCTGGCCCACGCGCGGCGCGTGCCGGTGATGGAAGAAATGGTGGCCGACGCCCGGCGCGGCGGCGCGCGCATTGAACTCGGCGGCGAGCGCATCGGCAGCACGGGCAACTTCTTCGCGCCCACCGTGCTCACCGGCCTGGCGGCCGACAGCCTGGTGATGAACAGCGAACCCTTCGGCCCGATTGCGCCGTGCGTGCCGTTCAAGGACCTGGACGAAACCATTCGCCGCGCGAACTCACTGCCCTATGGCCTGTCGTCGTACGCCTTCACCACCTCGACCCGAAGCGCGCTGAAGATTCAAAACGGCATCGAGGCCGGCATCGTCAACATCAACCACTTCGGCCAGGCCCTGCCCGAAACGCCGTTCGGCGGCATCAAGGACAGCGGTATCGGCAGTGAAGGCGGCAGCGAGACGTTTGACGGCTACCTGACGACCAAATTCGTCACGCAAATGGATTAGTTCACTGGCGCGGGGAGGTGCGCAAGCGCCTTCTCTGCCAGAGCGCGATGGCGGCGCAGCGGCGCACGCGTCATGAAAACCTCTCGTACACATCGGTGAACTGCGCGCCGTCCCACGCATAGAGCAAGTAGGCGGCATGCAGGCAGGCGCTGGCGCCGCGCGGGCGGAACAGGCCCACGCAGTGGCCACCCTCGCGGCGCACGCTGCGATAGGCCACACCGGCTGAACCGGTCCGGTGCAGCCGCGCGCCAAGTGCCTGCGAACGGCTGTAATCCTTGGGGTCGTAGACGGACGCGGGCACCCCGCCCAGCGGCCGCAAATCATGCAGCTTCGCATCGATGGCCACGTGATACAGCCGCATCGGCAGGTGCATGGCGGCCTCTTTCGTGGCGGCCAGGAAGCGGGCGTGGTGGTAGCGGGTCTCAGTCACCGCCGTGGCGCGTTCGCGCGCGGCATAGAACACACCAAACTGCCCGTTGCCGAAACGGCTGCCTTCGGTGTTGACATGCGTGAACGCGGCCATGATGGGCCCGCTGCCAAGGCCGAAGAGGCGTTCGCTCTTTGGTACCAGTTCGATCTGCCCCAGCTCGTCGCGCAGGCGCTCGTTGGTCAGCGCCTCCAGCGCATACAGGGCGTCGAAGTCTTCGGCGCTGGCCACGCGGTCGAACAGGTTCACCGCCGGGTAGCGCGTGGGCACGATGCGGCAGGCCTGGGGCCAGCGCACGCGGCGCACTTGCAAGGCGTTCAAGACCAGCCGCCGCCGCGCACGCCGTCAAGGTAACGCCGCACCGCGTTCAGGTCGCTCACGTTGCCGGCCAGCATGCGCTGCAACGCGCTGCGCCCGCCGAACAGCGGCGCGGCATTGGGCTTGCGCAGCCAGGCGTCGGCCACCTCGGGCGCGGGAAAAAGGATTTGCAGGCTCTTGTAGATGCCCAACAGGTTGGACAGCCGCTCCAGCGTGTCGCGCGGCAGCCGCGCTTGCGCGGGCTGCTTGCGCCAGGCGAAGTAGGTGGAACGCGGCGGCTCGCCCAGCAAAGCCAACTGCTCATCGACGGAAAGGCCCCACGCTCCGGCCATGCCGGCATAGGCACGCAGGCCGGCCGCAGCCATTTGCTCGGGGCTGAATTCAACTGCTTGCGGGGCGGGGACGGCGCTCATGGCTGGATCCGGAAATGGACTGTCTAACAATAATAGTCCCAAATTGCATTAATGACATAACCCCCCTCAACGGCGGGTTGAGCGCGCGCTGCGCTGGGGTCAAACCGGGCCCGACCAGAACACAGGGCGCGAGCGATGCAGCGGGTACAAACTTTCGCGCAAGGTCGGTAACGCAACGCGGCCACCCTCACGATCCGTGGGCGACGCCTTGACGGGGATGAAACAAGCACCAGCGCAGCGCGGCCCGCCCAGGAAGTCACGCCGATTCCCACCCGTTTGTCGTGCCACAAACCTAGCATGTCGGCTGCACAGATTTGTTTGCCCGCCCATGCCTGCCAACGTGTTCAAGGATCTCGATGCGACCCAGGCCCGGCTGTGGGGCAAAGCGCCGCAACGCCTGCATCACGGCTGGGCAAGCAGTGCGCTGTTCAGCCTGGACGCCCTGGCCGGCTTGATCGAGCGCTACCCGGCCGAGCACTGTTCACTGGTGTCCACATCCAGCCAGGGCAGCGGCACGCGGCGCTGGCGCGAAGGTGAATTGGGCGGCTTGAACGGGCGCCAGGTCATCGACACCATCGCGCGCGGTGGCCTGTGGCTGAACTTGCGCAACGTGCACCTGGTTGACGCACGCTACGGCGCCTTGCAGGACGCCGCCTATGCCGAACTGCGCGCCGCCCTGCCCGGCTTCGACGCCGGCGCGCTGCGCATGGGCATCCTCATTTCCAGCCCACTGGCGCAGGTGCATTACCACGCTGACTTGCCGGGGCAGACGCTGTGGCAGATCGCCGGGCGCAAGCGCGTGTACATCTACCCGCCGCATGCCCCCTACCTGCCGGCCGCGGCGCTGGAAGACATTGCCCTGAGCGGCGTGGAAGTCACGCTGCCGTACGACCCGGCGTTCGACCACGATGCGGTGCTGATGGAGCTTGAGCCCGGCCAGATGCTGCACTGGCCGCTGAATTCGCCGCACCGGGTGGACAACCTTGATTGCCTGAACATTTCGGTGACCACTGAGCACTGGACGCCACGCATCCGCCGCTCGCAGATGGTCACCCTGGCCAATGGCGTGCTGCGCCGGCACCTCGGGCACACCCCGCGCAGCCGCGCCTTGAGCGGCCCGGGCTTCTGGGCCAAGGCGGTGCTGCAAGCCGTCTGGCGCCGCAGCCCCTGGGCGCAACGTTTGCAGCGCCAGGCGCGGCCGATCGACTTTCGCCTGTCAACCCAAGCGCCCGGCGGCATGACCGACATTGCG
>JAYUPO010000516.1:0-2657 GCA_043760085.1 Burkholderiales bacterium | reverse complement strand
CGTGCAGCTTTCAGGCAAGGTGTTCGAAGGCCCGGCCCGCCTGGATGCGGCGCAGTCGTTGTTGGTGGCGCGGCCCACGCTGTACCGCAACATGCAGGTCAGCGCCAGCGTGCCGCTGCATGCCGCCTTGGCGCGTTGGCGCAGCGAACGCAATGTCACCCTGGGCATTGCCGGCAGCTTCATCGTGCTGATCGTGGCCGTGGGGCGCTTTGCACTGTGGCACGCGCGCAGCCTGCGCGCGGCGCGCGCGCAGATGGCGCAGTCGAAGGCTACTCTGGAGCAGGCCCTTGAATCGATGTCAGATGGCCTGCTGTTGTGCGACGCGCAAGACCGTGTGTTGGCCTGGAATGCGCGCTACCTGGAACTGTTTCCCTGGCTGCGCGGGGAGATGGCCGTGGGCGTGCCGTTTGAGCGCTTCATCGACATTGCCGCGGCGCATGTGCTGCCCCATGCCAGTGCGCAGGAGCGCGAGGCCTGGAAAGAGATTCGCCGTGCGCGCCGCCATGACGACGGCGGTGTGCACGAGCAGACGCTGGCCAACGGCATGGTGGTGCATTCGGTCGAGCGGGCCACGCCCGAAGGCGGCATCGTGAGCGTTTACCGTGACGTCACGGCAGGCGAACGCCGCCTGCAACTGGCCTTGCAGGCTGCCGAGACGGCCAACGATGCCAAGTCGCGCTTCCTGGCCGCCATGAGCCACGAGATTCGCACCCCCTTGAATGCCGTGCTGGGGCTGAACGGGTTGATCCTCGGCACCCGGCTCGATGCCGAGCAGCGCAAGTACGCCGAGTTGATTCAAGGTTCGGGGCGCAGCCTGCTGAGCCTGATCAACGACATTCTCGATCTGTCCAAGGTCGAGGCCGGCTGCATGAGCCTGCGCCAGGCGCCCTTTTCGCCCTGGCAGGCGGTGCAGGATGTGCTGGGCATGCTGGGCACGCGGGCCATCGAGCGCGGGCTGGAACTCAGTGCGCGCTGCACGCCAGTGGCGGTGCAGGCGCCGCCATGGTTAATGGGCGACGCCGACCGCTTCCGCCAGGTGCTGATCAACCTGGTGGGCAATGCCCTGAAGTTCACCGAGCGCGGCAGCGTCGAGCTGCACCTGGCCCACCAGTGGCTGCCGGACGGCCGCGTGGGCCTGAGCTTGAGCGTGCAAGACAGCGGCATCGGCATCCCGGCTGCTGCCTTGCCCAGCTTGTTCGACCGCTTCACCCAGGCCGACAACAGCAGCTCGCGCCGCTATGGCGGCAGCGGCCTGGGCCTGGCCATCTGCCGCGAAATCGTCACCCTGATGGGCGGGCAGATCAGCGTGCGCAGCACGCCGGGCCAGGGCAGCAGGTTCACTGTCGCGCTGACCCTGCCGCTGAGCCAGGCCGAGGCCCGCGTCGAGGCCCTGCGCAGCGCGCCGGCCAGTGTGAACGCCGCGTCGCGGTTGAGGATCCTGGTGGCCGAGGACGACGCCGTCAACCAGATCCTGATCCAGGCGCTGCTGGAAAAGATGGGCCACCGCTGCGACATCGTGGGCGATGGCCGCCAGACCGTGGCACAGGTGCAGCGCCAGCGCTATGACCTGGTGCTGATGGACGTGCAAATGCCCGAGATGGATGGCCCGCAGGCCACACGCGAGATCCGCGCGCTGGCAGGCGCCGTGGCGCAGATTCCGATCGTGGCCGTGACGGCCAACGCCATGCTGTCCGACCGGGACGAGTACATGCGCGCCGGCATGGACGACTTTGTCTCCAAACCGATCAATCCAGCGGAACTGAACGACACCATCAACATGGTGCTGTCGCGCTGCCTGGCGCAAGCGGCCTGAAACAAATTGCTCCGGTTTGCTCCCTACTTGCTGACCTTGCCCGCAATGTGCGGGTGGGCTTCGTAGCCCAACACGGCGAAGTCGTCGTAGTCGTAGTCGAACAGGCTGGCCGGGTGGCGCTTGATTTCCAGCGCCGGGTAGGGCAGCGGCGTGCGCGAGAGCTGCAATTCGCACTGGGGCAGGTGGTCGTTGTAGATGTGGCAGTCGCCGCCGGTCCAGATGAAGTCGCCCACGGCCAGGTTGCATTGCTGCGCCACCATGTGCGTGAGCAGGGCGTAGCTGGCGATGTTGAACGGCACGCCCAGGAAGATGTCGGCGCTGCGCTGGTAAAGCTGGCACGACAGCTTGCCGCGCGCCGAAGGGGAGTCACCGGGTGCGACATAAAACTGGAACAGCGCGTGGCACGGCGCCAGCGCCATCTTGGGCAGCTCGGCCACGTTCCAGGCGCTCACGATCAGGCGGCGTGATTCGGGGTTGGCCTTGAGCTGGTTCATCACTTCGGTGATCTGGTCGATGTGGCCGCCGCCCGGCGTGGGCCAACTGCGCCACTGCACGCCGTAAACCGGGCCCAATTCGCCGTCGGGCGCGGCCCATTCGTTCCAGATCGTCACGCCGCGTTCCTGCAACCAGCGCGCGTTGGAGTCACCGCGCAGGAACCACAGCAGTTCGAGGATGATGGACTTGAGGTGCACTTTCTTGGTGGTGACCAGCGGAAAGCCTTCGCTCAAATCGAACCGCATCTGGTGGCCGAACACGCTGCGCGTGCCGGTGCCGGTGCGGTCCGTTTTGGCCACACCCGTCTGATAGACATGGCGCATGAAGTCTTCGTATTGCGAGCGGATGG
>JAYUPO010000515.1:0-6677 GCA_043760085.1 Burkholderiales bacterium | reverse complement strand
GCGGCCTGGTGGGTGTGCCGGGGCAAATTCGCGAACGCCTGCTTGGGCGTGGTGGTGGGCGTGGTACTGGCACACAAACCAACAAACAAACGGAGGCCGCCGATGAACGCGCCTGACACCCTGCTGCGCGGCACGAACATCACCCGCCGCTGGGGCGGCCTGGTGGCGGTGAACAAGGTGGGCATCGAGCTGGCGCGCGGCAGCGTGCATGCGGTGATCGGCACCAATGGCGCCGGCAAGTCCACTCTGATCAACATTCTCTCGGGCGAGACCCCGCCTTCCGAAGGCACGGTGGAATTGCTGGGGCAAGACGTGACGGCCTGGACCCAACCCAAACGTGCCCGCGCCGGCCTGGGCCGCAGTTACCAGCGCAACACCATCTACCCCACGTTCAGCGTGTTTGAAAATTGCCGCCTGGCGGCGCAGGCGCGCACGCAAAAGCCCTGGGCCTTCTGGGCCTCGGCGCAGGCCTGTGAGGCCAGCACCAGCGCCGCGCGTGAAGCCGCGGGCCATGCCGGCTTAAGCGATGCGTTAGACCGCGAAGCCGGTTCGCTCTCACACGGCCAGAAGCGCCAGCTCGAAATTGCGATGTGCCTGGCCACGGCGCCGCAGGTGCTGCTGCTCGATGAACCGTTAGCCGGCATGGGCGCCGAAGAAACCGACCGCATGCTCGCGCTGCTGAGCGAGCTGCGCAGCCGACACGCGATCCTGCTGGTGGAGCACGACATGGACGCCGTGTTCCGCATTGCCGACCGCATCACCGTGATGGTCAACGGCGAAGTCATTGCCTGCGACACGCCGGCGGCGGTGCGTTCGAGCCCGGCGGTGCAGGCCGCTTACCTGGGTGGGCATTGACATGGCAACACCAAGAGAATTGATCGTCAATGCCCGCGGCATTCACGCCTGGTACGGCTCCAGCCATGTGCTGCACGGCATTGATGTGCAAATCGAAAGCGGCCAGACCGTGGGCCTGCTCGGGCGCAACGGCATGGGCAAGAGCACGCTGATTCGCAGCCTGCTGGGCCATGTGGCGCAGCGTGACGGCCGCATCAGCCTGTTTGGGCAAGACATGTCGCGCGCCAGGCCGCACCAGGTGGCGCGCGCGGGCGTGGCCTATGTGCCTGAAGGGCGCGGCGTGTTCCCCAATTTGTCTGTCAAGGAAAACCTGGTGATGGCCGCACGGCCGGGCCGCAACGGCCGCAACGAATGGAGCTACGAGCGCGTGCTCGACACCTTCCCGCGCCTGAAGGAACGCCTCACGAACCTGGGCAGCCAGCTTTCGGGCGGCGAGCAGCAGATGCTGTCGATCGGCCGCGCGCTGATGACGAACCCTGAACTCATCATCCTGGATGAAGCCACCGAAGGCCTGGCGCCGCTGATCGTGGCCGACATCTGGCGCGTGATCGGCACCATCCGCGCCACCGGCATCGCCACCCTCATCGTCGACCGCGACTACCGCCGCGTGCTGGCGCAATCCAACCACGCCCTGGTGCTGCAAAAAGGCCGTGTGGTGATGGCCGGTGCGTCTGAAGATTTGTTAGGCAGCGGCGAGCTGGCCGCCTACCTTGGTGTCTGAACGCGCAGAGTCATTTGAATCGTTAGATCAACCCAAAGGAAATCCATCATGTTGAGCTATCAAGTTGAAGCCTTCGGCAAGCCGCTGGCCCAGGTCATTCGCGAAACGCCGCAGCCCCAGGGCACGGAAGTGGTGCTGAAGATCGGCAGTTGCGGCGTGTGCCACAGCGACGTGCACCTGCACGACGGCTATTTCGACCTGGGCGGCGGCACCAAGCTCGACATGACCCGCGCCTTGCAGCCGCCGCGCACCCTGGGCCATGAAATCGCCGGCGTTGTCGTTGCCGTCGGGCCCGATGCGCAAGGCGTGAAGGTGGGCGATGCGCGCGTGGTCTTCCCGTGGATCGGCTGCGGCAAATGCAGCCTGTGCCTGGGCGGCGACGAACACCTGTGCAACCAGCCGCAGGCCCTGGGCATTCACCGCGACGGCGGTTTTGCAGATCATGTGGTGGTGCCGCATCCGCGCGTGCTGCTCGATTTCGCACCCGTGCCCGAGGCGCAGGCCTGCACCATCGCCTGCTCGGGCCTCACTGCCTACAGCGCGTTGAAGAAGGTGGGCAAGGTGGGCGAGAAAGACCCGCTGATGATCATTGGCGCCGGTGGCGTGGGCCTGTCGGCCATTCGCCTGGCGCGTGAGATGTTCAACGTGGCGCCCATCGTGGTGGAAATCGACAAGAGCAAGTGGGACATGGCGCGCGAAGCCGGCGCCGGTGAATGCATCGACCCGACGGCCGATGGCGCGGCCAAGGCGCTGATGAAGGCCACCGGCGGCGGCGTGGCGGCGGCGGTGGATTTCGTTGGCGCCGGGCCCACCTTCGCCTTTGGCTTCGGCGCGCTGCGCAAGGGCGGCAAGCTGGTCTGCGTGGGCCTGTTCGGCGGCGCCACGCCCATCGTGCCGGCCATGGTGTCGATGAAGGCCGTGAGCGTGATCGGCTCCTACGTCGGCAGCCTGGCCGAAATGCAGGAACTGCTGGCCATTGCCCGCAGCGGCCGCCTGCCCGCCATGCCGGTGACCACGCAGCCGCTGGCCCAGGCCACGCAAGCGCTGGAAGACCTGCGCGCCGGGCGCATCCGCGGGCGCACCATCCTGCAACCCTGATGAGACGAGGCTGACATGACTGACCCGAACGTTGACTTCACCAAGCTCAACCCGCTGGCGATGTGGCGGGAATGGGTGGCCAAGAGCGAAGCGCAGTGGAGCGAAGCCGCTGCCACGCTGATGAAAGACCCGCGCGCCGGTGGCCCGCTGAACAAGCAGGTGGAAGAAGCGCGCCTGGCACAGCGCATGTTTGGCGAAATGGCGCAGGCTTCACTGGCGCTGGTGAACCTGCCTTCGCGCACCGACCTGGAAGGCCTGGACGAACGCCTGGGCCGGCTGGAAGACGGGCTGGCCAACGTGAGCGCCGAACTCGTGCGCTTGCGCGAAGCGCTGGCGGCACAGGCCGCGCCCACCCTGGCCGCGGCCCAGCCGGTGCGCACGCGCAAGGCACCCGCGGCGCATCCGGCCAAGCCCACCAAGGCCTGATGCCATGGCCGCCGTGAAGAAGCCCGGCCTGGGCAACCCGCTGCAGCACGCCCTGGCCCGCATGGGCCTGGAGCTGCCCGACCACGCCGCCCTGGCCGGCCCGCTGGGCGTGACGCCGCGCGAAACGGTGCTGAGCATCGGCACGCTCAAGCTGCACCACTACAAGCCGCTGGAGGAAAGCGTGTACCGCGTGCCGGTGCTGATCGTCACCTCGTTGGTTAACCAGCCTTACATTCTTGACTTGGTACCTGGCCAGAGCATGGTCGAATTCCTGCTGCGCCAGGGCTATGACGTGTACATGATCGAATGGGGCCGGCCGCGCCGCGAGCATGCCGCGCTCACGCTCGAAGACCATGTGCAGGTGCGCCTGCCCGCTTGCGTGCAGCGCGTGCTGGAACTCAGCGGCGAGAAGGAACTTTCCATCATCGGCTACTGCGTGGGCGGGTTGCTTTCGGTGCTGTACGCCGCGCTGCACCCGAAGGCACCGCTGAAGAACCTGGTGTGCATGGCCGCGCCGGTGAACAGCGACGGGCTGGCTTCGCTGAAGGCCTGGATGGGCGATGGTTTCGACGAAAACGCCTTGCTTGAACAATATGGCAACGTTCCAGGTGACTGGGTGCAGAACGCGCTGCGCGCGCTGAAACCCTTTGCCAAATTGGGCGGCGCCATGAGCCTGCTCAACAACGCCGGCAACCCCGAGGTGGTGACCAGCCACCTGCGCATGGGCAAGTGGGAAACCGACAACCTGCCCTTCCCCGGCGGCGTGTTCCGCCAGATGGTGCGCGACTTCGTGCGCGGCAACTTGCTCGTCAAGGGCGAGTGGCAAATCGGCGGGCAGCGGGTTGATTTGGGGGCCATTCGCATGCCCTTGCTGCACCTGCTGGCACAGGAAGACCACATCACGCCCTACGCCTCGGCGCAAGATTTGGTGGCTCTGGCGGGCAGCCGCGACAAGCAAGAACTGATCATGAAGGGCGGCCACGTTGGCCTGGTGGCCGGCCGCGGCGCGCAAACCCGCATGTGGCCCGCGCTCGATGCCTGGCTGGCGCCACGTTCCACCTAACTTTTCAACTTACCTTATTACTCAGAAAGACTCGGAATGCGTTGTTACTGCGTGATGCACCATGGCCAGCCGCTGGAGCTGGTGGAATGCCCCGTGCCCCAGCCTCAGGGCAGCGAAGTGCTGGTCAAGGTCAAGGCCGCCGGCCTGTGCCACACCGACCTGCACCTGTGGGAAGGCCACTACGATCTGGGCGGCGGCAAGAAGCTCACCCTGGCCGAACGGGGCATCAAGCCACCCATCACCCTGAGCCATGAAATCGCCGGCGAGGTGGTGTCCGGCGGCCCGGAAGCGCCCGCGCTGCAAGGGGGCCAGGCGGTGCTCATCCACCCCTGGATCGGTTGCGGCGACTGCGCGGCCTGCAAGCGCGGCGAGGAAAACATCTGCATCAAGCCGCAGTCGCTCGGCGTGGTGCGCCCGGGCGGCTTTGCCGAGTACGTGATCGTGCCGCACGCCAAGTACCTGGTGCCGCTGGACGGCATCGACGCCGCCGAAGCCGCGCCCCTGGCCTGCGCCGGCGTCACCACCTTCAGCGCGCTGAAGAAATTCGGCATGCGCATCCATGAAGGCCCGGTGGTCATCATCGGCGCGGGCGGCCTGGGGCTGATGGCCATCCAGGTGCTCAAGGCCCTGGGCGGGCACGGCGCCATCGTGGTGGATGTCGATGCGAGCAAGCGCGAGGCGGCCTTGGCAGCCGGCGCGCTGGCCACCATCGACGCCCGTGCAGCCGATGCCGCGCAGCAGATCATCGCGGCCACAAGCGGCGGCGCGCGCGCCGTGCTCGACCTGGTGGGTGCCACCGCCACGGTCACCCTGGCCATGGCGGCCAGCGCGCGCGGCGGCCACATCGTCATCTGCGGCCTGATGGGCGGCGACTTGACCCTGGCCCTGCCCACCATCCCCATGCGCCCGCTCACGCTGCAGGGCAGCTATGTGGGCACAGTGGAGGAACTGCGCGAGCTGGTGGCCCTGGTGCAGCGCGGTGCGCTCAAGCCGATTCCAGTGAACCGCCGGCCGCTGAGCGAAGCCAATGAGGCGCTGCAAGCCCTGCACAAGGGCCAGGTCGTGGGGCGAACGATCCTGGTTCCTTGAAGTTCACCTGAATCGTTAGCTGACATGCCCTTTGTCGAGCACGACGGCGCGCGCCTGCACTGGCACGCGCTGGGTGAAGGTGAGCCGCTGGTGCTGATCATGGGCCTGGGCTGCTGTTCGAGCATGTGGTTCCGCCTGGCGCCGCGACTGGCGCGCCAGCACCGCGTCATCTTGTTCGACAACCGCGGCGTGGGCCAGACCGAGGTGCCCTTCGGCCTGGTACACCGCGTTTCCAGCATGGCCGCCGATGTGGCCGCCGTGCTGCGCGCCGCCGGTGAAACCAGCGCCCATGTGCTGGGCCTTTCAATGGGCGGCATGATCGCGCAGCAGTTCGCGCTCGACTTCCCGGCCCGCGTGCGCTCGCTGGTGCTGGCCGCCACCAACTGCGGCGGGCCGCGCGCCATCTTGCCGCAGCCACAGGTGTGGCAACTGCTGTTCAACAAGGGCGGCATGACGCCCGAACAGGCGTTCAGCGCCATGCAGCCCTACACCTACGCCCGCAGCACATCGGCTGGCGTGATCGAAGAAGACAAGGTGGTGCGCCTGGCCCATGCGCCCAAGCTGCGCGGCTACCAGGCCCAGCTTTACGGCCTGATCGGCTGGACCTCACATCACCGCCTGCCTGAACTGAAGCGCCCCACGCTGGTGTTGCACGGCGCGCAAGATCAACTCATTCCCCCGGCCAATGGCGCCCTGCTGGCGCGGCGCATTGCCGGCGCACGGCATATCCAGCTGACAGATGCCAGCCACTGGTTGCACAGCGACCAACCTGATTTGATGGCCAGGCTGGTGCTGAATTTCACCGCCGAACACAAGGGATAACGAATGACAAGTGCCAACACCGGATCACTGGCCGGCATGAAGTTGATCGACCTTTCGCACGTGGTGGGCGGCCCCTGCTGCACCCAGATCCTGGCCGACCATGGCGCTGATGTGCTGAGAGTCGAGCCGCCCCAGGGCAACGAAACGCGCGGCTGGGGCCCGCCTTTCGATGCCGACGGCACGGCCTCGTACTTCCTGGGATCAATAGCCGCAACAAGCGCGGCACCTCGCTCGACTTGATCCAGCCCGACCACCGCGCCGCGCGTGCTGCTGCTTGATGAACCCTTGCCCGGCATGGGCGCCGAAGAAACCGACCGGATGCTGGCGTTGCTGAGCGCCCTGCGCGCGCGCCATATGGCTTTGCTGGTGGAGCACGACATGGACGCCGTGTTCCGCATTGCCGAGCGCATCACGGTCGTGGTGCACGGCGAAGTCATGGCCTGCGACACGACGGCCGCATTGCGCAGCAGCCCGGCGGTGCAAGCGGCCTACTTGGGTGGGCATTGAGAGGGTGTAGACGAAATGATCTACGACGCCAGTCTGGTTGCGAGGATACGCGCTTCGGCCAACCAGACCCATGCAAGCGGGGCCCAGTTTGATCGG
>JAYUPO010000514.1:0-6680 GCA_043760085.1 Burkholderiales bacterium | reverse complement strand
CTGGCCTTCCGAGACTCGCATCAAGCCATGAGACGCTGCGAAGTATCACGGCTTGGCCTTGGATAAATAGGATCAACTTGAACGCTCACTAGAATTAGCCCTGCTGCCTTTCAATCTCCATCAGCCACCCCAAGGTAACACCACAACCAACGGCCCTTCGGGGCCGTTGTTGTTGGTGGCAACGGCGCGAGTGGCTTGACCAGGCCACGCCTTGTCGGCGTGGCTGTGCAGATCTGCCAGCACACCGCGCGCACGATGGCCGGACGGCCTTGCGACGCCCCTGGCTGAACGCTGGCCCGTTGGGTGGCGCAGGCCCAGCACCGGGCACACTTCGGGGCTTGGGGGGAATCGATCATGGATTCGATCAACGACGCGCTGGCCGATGTTCTGCGAACCGTGCGCACGCCGGGCGACTTCTGCGCTGCGGGCAACTGCCCGCTGCATGTGCCGCTGATCAAGGTCGACGGCGTCGGCCCGATTGCCTTGCCGCTGCTGCCGGCCCAGGCCACGCAACTGATCGCAGTGGCCGAGCGTGCCCCCTATGGCCGCGGTGGCCAAACGCTGGTCGACACCGCCGTGCGCCGGAGCTGGCAGATCGGTGCCGATCGCGTGCGCATCGCGGGCAAGCAGTGGCCCGAGACGCTGACCAGCGTGGTCGAACGCGCGGCCACCGGCCTGGGCGTCGACGCCGGCGTGGTGCCCGAGCTGTACAAGCTGCTGATCTACGACGCGGGCAGCTTCTTCGTCAGCCACCGCGACACCGAAAAGTCAGCGGGGATGTTCGCCACGCTGATCATCGCCCTGCCGTCGCTGCATGCCGGCGGCGCGCTGTTGGTGCGCCATGGCGAGCGCGAAGCGCGACTCGAGCTGCGCAGCACCGACTTCTCGGAGCTTGCCTGGGCCGCCTTCTACGCCGACTGCGTGCATGAGGTGTTGCCCGTCACCTCGGGGTGCCGGCTCGTGCTGGTCTACAACCTGCTGCGCACGGGCAAGGGCCGTTTGCCGCGCCCGCCGTCGTACAAGCGCGAGACGGCCGCGCTCGGCCAGTTGCTGCGCCGCTGGCGCGATGAGCCGGCGTCGGCGAGCGAAGACCAGCCGATGAAGCTGGTCTACCCGCTCGAACATGCCTACACGCCGGCCGAGTTGTCATTCGCCGCGCTCAAGGGTGCCGACGCCGCTGCCGCCGGCGTGCTGGCGGTAGCCGCGCGTGATGCGGCTTGCGATCTGCACGCGGCGCTGCTGCGCATCGAAGAGAGCGGCTCTGCCGAGTACAGCGCCTATTCGGGTTCGCGGCACCACCGGCGTTATCACGATGACGATGACGATGACGATGACGACGATGACGACGACAGCGGCGACGGGTTCGAGGTCGGTGAGGTCATCGAGCGCTCACTGGCCCTGTCGCATTGGAGCCGGCCCGAAGGCGGCATCGCGTTGCTGGGCACCTTGCCCTTCACCGACGCTGAGGTCTGCCCCGGCGATGCGCTGATCGACATGGACCCCGACGAGCAGCATTTCGAAGAGGCCACCGGCAACGAGGGTGCCTCATTCGAGCGCAGCTACCAGCGCGCGGCGCTGGTGCTGTGGCCGCAATCGCGAAAGCTGGAGATGCTGGCGCGCGCCGGTTTCGGTGCCTCGCTGCCCAGCCTGGATGGCCTGGTGGCGGGCTGGGTCGGCGAGGGCGCCGAGCAGGGCAGCGCGACGTGGCGCGAGGCTCATGCGCTGGTCGGCCAGATGCTCGCCTGCTGGCCTGCGCATGCGATGGCCAGCGCGCCGGAAGGGCGCAGCGCCCTGGGGGTGGTGCTGACCCATCTGGTGCGCCTGCACGATCGCGCACACATCGACGCCATGCTGGCCGGCGTCGCCGCCGCCGGTGCCTACGCGGCGGGTGGCAACGCTGCCATCGTGCAGGCGCTGAAGCTGCTGGCGGCGCCGCGTGTGGGCCAGTTGCTGCAGGTGATGGTGCGGGCCAACGCCGACTTGCACATCGGCGGCTGCGCCGACTTGCTCGCTCGCGCCAGTGCTGTCGCGGCCTGGCGGGGCGAGTTGCATGACGCGGCCAGGGCGCTGCTCGATGCGATGCCGGGCGACCCGGCGCGGCCCAAGGCGCAGTCCGATGCCTGGCGCCGCGAGCGGGCCGACGCTGCGGTGGTTCACGACACGCTGCGCGCGCTGGTCCACGCTGACCGGGCCGACCTCGCCGAGCTCGCCGACCTCGCCGATCAGGCCGTGTCGCATTGGCTGGCCTGGCCAATGACCTACGGCCTGGACGCCGTCATCGTTCCTGCGCTGCGCCGCCTTACGGAGCGGCCGGCGCTGCTGAACCGGCCGGCCGGCCGGCGGCTGCGAGCGGCGCCCTGGCCCATCTGCAAGCGCGGGTGTCGCTGGACCTGGCGCCGCCGGCCGACTGGCAGCGCGATGCCGCGATGAATTGCCACTGCGAGCACTGCCAAAGCCTGAGCCGCTTCCTGCAAAGCGCCAGCCAGCAGGTCTGGCGCTTCAAGGCGCGCGAAGCTGATCGCAGCCATGTCGAAGACTCGATCCGCCAGGGCCGACACGATGTCGAATGCATCACGGAACGCAAGGGCAGCCCCCATGTGCTGGTGTGCAGCAAGAACCAGGCAAGCTACGAGCGGCGCGTCACGCAGCGGCGTGCGGACATCGACGACCTGCAGCGACTCGGGGTGTGAACCGGCCCCTGGCTCCTTCAGGCCTGGTTCGCGCCACGACCCGGCACCCGACCGGCGCGAATTTGCCAGCAAGCTGCCCGGCTGCCCAGCTGCCCTAAGGCAGATTCATACAATGTCGCCGCGGTCGTGAGCGCAGCTTGCGCGCAGTCAAATCTTGCGCACGCGCACCACCGCGGCGCGCATCAATGCCGCGGTTGCATGGCTGGTTGCCGCTGTGGCAGCAATGCCGGAATGCAGCGCTCACTGTCATCGGGTGAAAAACATGAATGCTGATGTGCCTGTGCTCCTGAACGAGCGCGACAAACTGGAGATCACCCTGGCCAGCGCGCTGGAGCTGTGTCAGCTCGGGCTGGCGACCATGATCGACATCCGCCAATCGTTCGAGATCGAGATGAAGGGCGCCATCCCCGACACCGTGCACATCCCGATGTTCGAGATCAAGCGCATGCTCGGCCACACCTTGAGCGACGATGAGCAGGAGATCCTGGACGCCGGCCAGCCCAAGGCGGTCGACGCGCAGACCTTTTTCACGATGATCAACCAGTTGCACCACGCGCGCGACAACCTGCTGCTGTGCATCTGCAACAGCGGCCGGCGCAGCGTCACCGCGGCCGCCCTGTTGCGTTCGCTGGGCTACCCCAAGGCGCTGTCGGTGGCGGGTGGTTTTCAGGCCTGGAAGAAATTGCAAGGCGCAACGGGGCCAGGCGCCCATTCGTGCCCCGATCGCGCCGCCTGAAATGGCGCCGCGTTGTTCGAGGCGCGGCAAAGTTTGATCGGGCGCTTGCAGGGCCAACACCCGGCGGCACGCAGGCCGCACCGGCCTGTCAGCCCAGAAGTTAAACGCCAGGCGCGATCACCAGCGGGCCAGCAGCCGGCCGTTCTCGACCTTGCTGTCCCACTGCTTTAGCGGCGCATCGCCTCTTGCGGTGCATTGCCCGGTGCGGATGTCGAAGGACCAGCCGTGTTTCGGGCAAACCAGTGTGGCGCCACTGAGTGCCAGCTGCGGGATGTTGGTGGCCTGGTGCGGGCAGAGGCTGTCGAACACTTTCCAGCCACCGGCGCCGTGGTGCACGAACAAGTCGCGGCCGCTGCACTCGACGCGCGCTGTGCCACCGCAGGCCAGGTCAGCAATGGCCATCACATCGTGCCACGCACCCTGCGCTGTACCGGCGGCAGTGGCCGCGGCGGGTTGACCCAGCGCGGCGGGGTCGAACCCCGGCAACTGCAGCGCCAGGATGATGTCCACGGCCCACACGATCTTGGCCAGGCCCAGCGCCGGAAAGGCCATCAACAGTGCATCGAGCACCTCGGCCGGCGTGCAGCCGTCGCGCAGCGCGCGCTTGAGGTACTGGCGAAAGCCACGCTCGGTTTGGGCATGCACCTTGGTGATCAGCGAGATCAGGTCACGCGTCTTTGGGTCGAGGTGTTTGCCGCAGTCCTTCAGGAAGCTGAAGTAATGCGCCATGGCCTCGGGCCGGGCCTTGAGGAGAAAGTTGAGTGCGTCGCTCATGCGTTTGCGTTGACGTTGACGTTGACGTTGGCGTTAACGATTGCGGCGGTGGCCGCCGTGTCCGTGACGCACACCAGCACCGGCACCTGTGCCAGCCCGATCACCTTCTGCGCCACGCCGCCGAGCCAGGCGCGCGACAAACTGTCGTCGTCGCCGCGGCGGCCAATCACCAGCAAGTCGGCGCCGGTTTGCTTGGCCAGCGCAACGATCTGCTCATGCGGCCGGCCGCTGCGCACCACGCCATCAACCGGCACGCCGAACTCGCGTGCCGCCGAGCAGGCTACTTGCACGGTCATTTCGGCCTGCTGCAGGGCGTCGAGCGCCGGCCCGGCCACACACAGCACCGACAGCGGCAACGCGCACAGCGCCGCGGCGGCGGCCGCGATGGCCACCGCTGCCAGGTCAGCGCCTTGCGGGTCGATGGCCACCAGCACGCGCTGGCGCCACAGCGGTGCCCCGCGGGGCGTGACCAGCACGCTGCACGGCGCGTGGGCCACCACGTTGCGCACCATCTCGCCGAGCAGCAGGTTGGCCAGCAGGCCACGCTGGCCGCGCCGGCGGATGACGATCAGCGTGCTGCCGCGCTCGCCGGCTTCGTCGACGATTTCGCGGTAGGGCTCGGGGCCGCGGCGCGCGCGCAATTCCACCGCAACGCCGGCGGCCTGTGCCATGTCGCGCAGCGCCTGCAACTTGGCGGCGGCTTGGGTCTCGGCGCGCTGCGCGAGTTGCGGCGCGATCTCTTCGTATTCCGGGTTGCTGAACAGCGGCAACACGATGGCCAGCGGTGCGGCGCAGGTGCGCGCCAGCGCCAGTGCGAGGGCTTCGGCGCCGCTGTCGAAATCGGTGTGCTCGGTGGCGAGCAGTGGGCGGGTGAAGACAGTGCTCATGACAGCGCGCTCAATGGCCCGCCTGCAACAGGCCTGATGCGGCCAGCAGCAGCACCGCGACTTCAGCCAGGCAGATCGCCGCATAGGCGCGGTCGCCCCGGCGCAGGTACAGCGGCACCAGCGCCAACAGGCACGGCATCGAGCAAGCCGCCAGCAGCGCGATGCCCAGCAGGCCGGCCAGGTCGCCCTGGTGCAGATGGGCCAGCCAGGCCCAGCCCTGCGGTGTGCCTGTGCGCTGCGTGAACTCGTTCGCCGGCAGGTGCCACAGTGCCGCCAGTTCGTGCACCGACAGGCGCGGCGGCAACCACCCCAGCAGATAGGCGGCGAAGCTGAGCACCAGCACCAGCGCGCCCAGGCGCGTGCCCCAATCGAGCCACAGCGCATAACGCAGCTGCTCGGGCGGCTGCTCGGCTACAAGCGCCGCCGCATTGGGCCCGGGCGCCGCGGGCAACTTCAACTCCACCATCCCAACCCCTTGAACAACGCACGCAGGCCGGCGAAAAGCAGCAGCACGATCACCAGGCGGCGGATCATCAGGCCGGGCAGCACGTGCAGCAGGCGCGCACCGATGCGTGCGCCCAGCATCATCCCCACCACCGATGGCACGGCGATCAGCGGCAGCACTGCGCCTTGGTTGATGTAGACCCAGGCGGCCGCCGAATCGACCAGCGACAGCACCAGCCCCGAGCTGCCGGCGGCCACCTTGAGCGGGGCGCCCATCAGCAGGTTCAGTGCCGGCACGTTGGCCCAACCCGCGCCGATGCCGAACAGGCCTGCTAACACACCAATCAACAGGAACACGGCCAGCCCGAGCGGCGTGCGGTGCACCTGCCAATCAACGCGCCGGCCTGCGGCGCGATCAAAGAACACGCCGTTCATGGCCAGCGCCGAGGCCAGTGCATCGGGCCGCTCAACCAGCGGGAATTCCGACTTGCGGGCCGTCAACATCAGCGCCACGATGCCCAGCACGATCACGCCCAGCGCGGTTTGCACCGCCGCCGCCGGCAGCGCCAACCCGAGCATCGCGCCGCCGATTGAACTGGCTGACGCCAGCAGCGCCAGCGGCAGCGCCAGGCGCAGGCTGCCCAGGCCGCCGCGCAGCAGCACGGGCCCGGCGGCCAGCGCGCTGGCCAGCGCCACCAGCAGGCCCGCGCCGCGCACGAAGTCGAGGTGAAAGGGAAAGAAGCCGCTGACGATGGGCACGAACAAGGTGCCCCCGCCAATGCCCGCCGGCACGGCCACGATGCCCATCAGAAAGCAGGTCACGAACAGCGCGGCCGGCCACACCCACCAGGGCGTGCCCGCCGGCACGGTTGCTGCGGCCTGTGCCGAGGTGGCCAGCCACAGCAGCGCCAACGCCACACCAGCGGGGCGCAGGCGCATCAAGCGGGCCCCCAGGCTGGTCGCTTGGGTGGTGCGTGTTGCCCTGACCCGAAACGCATCGATTTCATTTGTGCACGTACTTGTGAAACTGGGGACCACAGCAGACAAATGGCCCAGCGCGGAAGGAGACCAACACGCGCCCAGCAGCGCCGCGTGCTGCACCGGTGTCAGGGTAGCCGCGCGGCGGGAGTCCGTGTTCAGCACAGGCAT
>JAYUPO010000513.1:0-6684 GCA_043760085.1 Burkholderiales bacterium | reverse complement strand
GCCCGCTGTTGGTGGGGTTAACGTTTGCGTTGTGCCTGGCCGTCTATGAAACCGTGCGCCGCGTGCGCTGGCTGCGGCCGCTCATGGGGCTGCGCCGCCAGCCAACGCTGGCGCCTGCATAGGCCACACCTGGGTGGCGCCAAAGTCGGCTGCGCCGCCTTGTGCGTACAGCCGCAGGCCGCGGTACTACTCGCCTTCGAACCAGACCAGGCCGTTGGGGTCGTTGATCCAGTGGCGCGCCGGTGTGAAGTGAAACTGCGGGCGGTGGGGTTCGGTGCGGGGCAGGGTGGCAGGCATGGTCTGGCGAGCAACGTATCCTTGCCCGGGCGAATGGAGTGTGCGCATGTTCAACAAGATTTTGATTGCAAACCGCGGAGAGATCGCCTGCCGCGTGGCTGCCACCGCGCGCCGCCTGGGCGTGAAGACCGTTGCGGTGTACAGCGACGCCGATGCGAACGCCAAACATGTGCGGGCGTGCGACGAGGCTGTACACATTGGCGGCAACGCCCCGCGCGACAGCTACTTGCAATGGCAACGCATCATCGAAGCCGCCCTGGCCAGCGGCGCGCAGGCGATCCACCCCGGCTATGGTTTTCTCAGCGAGAACGAGGCCTTTGCCAGCGCCTGCGCGGCGGCCGGGTTGGTGTTCATCGGCCCGCCGGCATCAGCCATCGCGGCCATGGGCAGCAAGAGCGCGGCCAAGAGCCTGATGGCCAAGGCGGGCGTGCCCCTGGTGCCCGGTTATCACGGCAGCGACAACGACCCCGCGCTGCTGCAGCGCGAGGCCGACGCGATGGGCTACCCGGTGCTGATCAAGGCCAGCGCGGGCGGCGGCGGCAAGGGCATGCGGCGGGTGGAGCGGGCGCCAGACTTCGCTGCCGCGCTGGCCTCGTGCCAGCGCGAAGCCCAGGCCAGTTTTGGCGATGCGCAAGTGCTGGTGGAACGTTACGTGACGCGGCCGCGGCACATCGAGATCCAGGTCTTTGCCGACAGCCACGGCAACTGCATCCATTTGTTCGAGCGCGATTGCTCGGTGCAGCGGCGCCACCAGAAGGTGCTGGAAGAAGCCCCGGCGCCGGGCCTGAGTGACGCGCGTCGCACTGAGATGGGTGCGGCCGCCGTCGCCGCCGCTCAAGCCGTGGGTTATGTGGGTGCGGGCACGGTGGAGTTCATCGCCGAGCCCACGGCCGATGGCGACTTGCGCTTTTTCTTCATGGAAATGAACACGCGCTTGCAGGTGGAGCACCCGGTAACCGAAGCCATCACCGGGCTGGACCTGGTGGAGTGGCAACTGCGCGTGGCCGCTGGTGAACCCTTGCCCCTGCTGCAAGGCGATGTGCGCGCCCGCGGCCACGCCATCGAAGCGCGCATCTGCGCTGAAAACCCGGGCGCCAACTTCCTGCCCGCCACCGGCACGCTGCACGTGGCGCGCTGGCCGGCGCATGTGTCGTTCGAGCGCAGCGCCACGCTGCCGCGGGTGGACAGCGGCGTGCGTGAGGGCGACGCCATTTCACCGTTCTATGACTCCATGATCGCCAAGCTGATCGTCTGGGGGGCAGATCGCGCCCAGGCCCTGGCGCGGCTCGATGCGGCGCTGGCGCAAACCCACATCGTTGGTCTGCACACCAACGTGGCGTTCCTCAAGCGGGTGGTCAACACCGCGGCGTTCAGCAAGGCCAATCTCGACACCGCGCTGATCGAACGCGAACACGCCGCCTTGTTCGATGCCCCGGGCCTGGCGCCGGAAATTGCCGCCGCCGGCGTGGCCGCTCAGGCGCTGGCTGAAGAAGCCGCGCTGGAAGGCCACGACCCCTGGTCGCGCCGCGACGGCTGGCGCCTGCACGGCGCAGCGCTGCGCCGTTTCGACCTGGAACTGGCCGGCGCGCACCACGCCGCCAGCCTGGCGCGTTTGCACGACGGCGCCACCCAATTGCGGCTGAACGATGCGAGTTGGCCGTTCACGGCGCGTGCCCAGGGCGGCGGGCAGCATGATGTGCAACTGGGCGAGCGCCGGCTGCAACTCGCTGTTTACCGCGTGGGCGAGAAGGTGGCCGTGTTCGCGCCCGAAGGCAGCGCCGTGGTCAGCGACATCGACCTGCTGGCCCACGCCGGCGACGCCGCCGCGGCCGGGGGCAGCCTGCTGGCGCCGATGCCGGGCAAGGTCATCGCCTTGCTGGCCGCGGCCGGCGACGCGGTGCGCCAGGGCCAGGCGGTGGCGGTGATGGAAGCCATGAAGATGGAACACACCCTGCACGCGCCGCGCGACGGCACCGTGGCCGAGCTGCTGTACGCGGTGGGCGACCAGGTGGCCGAAGGCGGCGAGTTGCTGCGCCTGGCGCCCGTGGTGCCGGCGACGCCGTGATCAAGCCGTCAACGGCCGAGCCAGCGCCGGGGCGAAAACCAGCGGCCCTTGCCGCGGTCGAGTTCCTTGGGCGGCTCCAACTCCACCGGCGCGCTGCTGCCGAAGCCCGACGTGGTGGACCACGGCGTGGGCTGCGGCACCGCGCCGCCGCGGCGCGCCTGCACCAGCGCTTCGGTGGCCTGGCGAAACTGCTGCGCCCAGCGTTGCAAGGCCGTGCCCGAAAACGTGTCGCACACCAGCAGCACTTCGCGCGCATAAAGCGGGTGCTCCAGCATTTGCTTGACGTCAATGCTGTGGCCCGTTTCGCGCAGCAGCGCCAGCCGAATGCGGTTGGCCAGCTGCAGCCGTTGGGTCTGTGGGGTGGCGCTTTGCGGCATGCCGCGATTCTGTTCCCAACCAGGCCAGGGTCTATCCCCAATGCGGACGAAGGCGCCGTGTGGCGCATAACTTCATGACAAACCCGACACCCGCGCCGACACCCGCGCCAACACCCGAACGTGCGCCCACGCCCAGCCCGTGCACCAGCGTGTGCCGCATGGCCGCGCAGCGCCCTTGGTGCGAAGGCTGCTTTCGCACGCTGGACGAGATCACCGCCTGGGCCACGCTGAGCGAAAGCGCCAAGCAGGCGGTCTGGGCCTTGTTGCCCCAGCGCCGGCAGGCTGCGGGCGAAAGCTCATTCAGCGAGCGAACACCATGACCCCCATCACCTTCTGGTACGACCCGATCTCGCCCTACGCCTACCTGGCGTTCGAGCAACTGCCCCAGGCGCTGGAAGGCTGCTCGGTGGTGGTGGATTACCGCCCGGTGCTGTTCGGCGCGCTGTTGCAGCACCATGGCCACAAGGGCCCGGCCGAGATCGAACCCAAGCGCGCCTGGACATTTCGCCAGGTGGCCTGGCAAGCGCACCAGCTTGGTCTGCCTTTGGCCGTGCCCGAGCAGCACCCGTTCAACCCGCTGGCCTTGCAGCGCCTGGCGCTGTCCTGCGCGGCCCCGGGCGGGCTGCCCAACCGCTGGGTGGTGGAGACGATTTTTCGCCATGTCTGGCAAGGGCAAGGCGCCGATGCGAACGCCCCGGATCGCCTGGCGGCGTTGGTTGACACACTCAAACCGCAGCGTGCAGCCCACAGCGCGGAAGTGAAGGCCGAACTGCGCGCCCACACCGAAGCAGCCATCGCCAGGGGCCTGTTCGGCGTGCCCACGTTCGAGTGCGCCGGGCGTTTGTTCTGGGGTGTTGATGCGCTGCCGATGTTGCGCGGGCAGATCCTGGGCGAGGCCTGGTTTGCCGGGCTGGCCTGGGACGAAGCCGGCGCGCCGCGCGCCGGGGTGCAGCGGCTTCCATAAGGCGGCCATAAGGCGAACATAGGGCGGCCACAGGGCGGCCACAAGACGCCCCCAAGACATCTGTTTGTGGCACGCCACGGCGTGGCCATGGCTCGGCCAGCAGGCCCGCAATTCGGCTGCCGCCCGTGCGTGCCGAACCTGCTCGAATGCCAGCCCTGGCGGCATGTGCAGCCATTTGTTAAGGCTCGGCACAGCACCCCCAACAGAGCGAGCCCAAACCCCTAACACCTGCCTTGATTGCCAAGGCTGCGAAGCCTACGCTTGGCTGCTGCGCGCAACCCACATGGTTGCGCTTTTGTTCAGCACCCAGGAGTTGATGCCATGAGCCAGTCAAAGTCCAAAAAGCCCGCCGACCGCGGCCTGCCCCTTGAGGTGCGCGCCAGCTTCAGCCAGCGGCCCACCGAATTGCAAAGCGTGGTGGCCTATGCCTTCAGCCAGGGCGGTGCCTTGATCGACATGCAGGCGCTCGACAAGGAAGGCCGCGCCACGCTGACGCTGCCGGTGGGCAAGGAGCCGCAGGCGGTGCGCGTGGTGTTCGGCCCCGAAGTGGCCAAAGACCTGCTCGACCCCGGCGAACTGCTGCGCCGCGGTGGGCTGGATCGCCACATCCCCGTGCGCCCGAACATGGAGCGGTTGCCGCCGTTGTTGGTGGACATCGGGCCCGACATTTCCAGCCGCTGGGTCGGCCGCTTGTGCACCGTGAACGGCACCTTGCTCAAGAACGTGCTCAGCGGCGGCGTCACGCTGCGCCTGCCGGTGTGCAACGCGGCGGTGGACATCTACGAAGTCGACCCGTGGCCCTTGATCATCGTCAAGCTGCCCGAAATCGACATCGGCCGCCTGCGCGACATCATCGACGGGCCCTGGCCGCCGATCGACCTGCCCATTCCACCGCGCCCGCCCGAGCAGTTCTTCGGCGACCTGGTGTTTGACCCTCTCGCGCGCGTCGGCCTGAACCCGCAGCCGCTGCCGCCGCGGCAGTTTGCTGCCATGGCCAGGCTGAACCCCGGCGCCATCCGCGGCTTCAACCCGCAGCCCGACCCGCCCCGGCTGGCCGTGCGCAGCGCCGGCTGGCCGGCCGCACTGCAACTCGCGGCACGCGCCTCACGCCCGCTGTTCGAGCGTGCCCTGGTGGACAACCTCGACTTGCTGCGCCCCATCCTGTGCTGGCTGTTCCCCATGCGCGTGCGCAAGGCCAAGTTAACGACGGTGATGACTGACGATTGCGGCCACTTCCGCGCCGTGATCTGGCGCTCGATCTTCAACCTCGACCAACCCGACCTGTACTTCATCGCCCGCCAGCGCGTCTGGCCGTTCTTCTGGGTCACCATCTACGAGCCCACGCCGGTGGCTTGCCACACCTGGTGGAACTACGTTTGCGGCACCGAGGTCACGCTCATCACCACGCACCCTGCGGCGCATGCGTGCGCGCCGTGCCCGCCGATCATCGCGCCGAACAACTGGGTGCTGTTCATGGCCGTGGGCAACACCTCGGTGTGGCGCATTCACGGCGCGAACGACACCACAAAGGTCGGTGCGCCGGGCCACAACGCGGCCCAACTGGGCTTGCTCGACGACGCCGCGCCCTGGGGCGGCAGCCTGCGCCCGCGCCTGGAGTTCGACAGCTCGCTGCGCAGCGACCTGGGCGTGCGCTACTACCGCGTGTCGTGCAAGCGCGCGGGCGAAGACGAAACGCAGTGGCGCCCCAGCACCGAGGCCATCAACCGCCACTACACGCACGAGGTGGGCGGCGACCTGATCCTGGAGCAATACGCGCTGGGCCCGCAAACCGTGGGCGCGCAGTCGCACCTGTGTGAAATTCCGCCGGCCTTGCCCATCGCTGGCCAATGGTCCTTGCCCAACGTGGTGCTCGACACGCAAAGCGCCGTGCTGCCCACCGTGGCTTACGCGCCCGGCCATGGCTTTGACGCCGGCGGCACGCCGCTGGGCGTTGACGAAGGCGGCCTGTGGCAGATCAAGATCGAGCTGTTCGATACCACGGGCACCCTGGTCGACCCCGAAGCGCTGGGCATCAAGTGGCGCGTGCCGATGACCGGCGACCTGACCGGCACCATTCAAACCCGCGACGCGGCCGCGCTGGGCCTGGTGGACGCCGCGCTCAACCGCATGGTGCTGCCGGTGCGCCTGGACAACAACCCGACCCTGGCACGCATCGACGCGCCGGCCGTGGGCGGCGCCTTGGCGGCCGATGAATGCGGCGTGATGAACTACGCCGCACTCGCCCAGAGCGTGACCGTGCCCTTCCTGGCGCTGCAGCGCAACCGCTTTGCCACGTATTCGTTCTACGTGCAACGCGGCGCGGTGAGCCCGCCCGAGTACAGCCTGGGCGGCACGGCAGCGGTGAATGCGGCGGGCATGCCTGCGGCCTTGCCACCCTCGCCACCGGCTGATGCCCCGCCCACGGTGGGTTCGTTGCTCGACGCCTGCACCCTGGCCGGCTTTACTGAACAGTTGTACGTGGCGCACATGGCCACCGACGGCTGGTCGCGGCAGAGCCAGTACGACAGCAGCGGGGCAAGGGCGTTTGTGCTGGCGCCGACATAACGCCAAACTCTCAAGCAAATGTGGCTTGCCCACTTTGCTTGACCCCGCGGGGGCGGCCGGCTTCTTGGGCCGGCCTTGGGGCGCTCAATAAGTCAAGCGCGCGTAGTCGGTCTTCTGCGCCGCCGCGCGCGCTTGCCCCAGGGTGTGGATGCCCTGGGCGTGCAGCAGCTCGATCAGCTTCAAGAACACCTCGGCCGCCACCAGCGCATCGCCCAGGGCCGTGTGCCGGCCGATGATTGGCACGCCCAGGCGCTGGGCGATGGCCTCCAGGCTGTGCGTGCTGTGGTGGCGGTGCGCCACGGCTGACAGCAGCAAGATGTCGAGCACCGGCTGCTCGAAGCGGCAGCCGGTGCTGGCTTCCTTCAACTGCAAAAAGCGCATGTCGAAGGCGGCGTTGTGGGCCACCAGCACGGTGT
>JAYUPO010000512.1:0-6693 GCA_043760085.1 Burkholderiales bacterium | reverse complement strand
GCCTGCAACTCTTTGCGCTGGCGTCGCCACTGTTCTTTCAGGTGGTGATGGACAAGGTGCTGGTGCACCGCGGCGTGAGCACGCTCAACGTCATCGCCTTCGGGCTGGTGGTGGTGATGTTGTTTGAAAGCCTGCTCACTGCCTTGCGCGCCTATGTGTTCAGCCACACCACCAGCCGCATTGATGTGGAGCTGGGTGCGCGCCTGTATCGCCACTTGTTGGCCCTGCCCTTGGCCTACTTTGAAGCCCGCCGGGTGGGCGATTCAGTGGCCCGCGTGCGCGAGCTGGAGAACATTCGCAGCTTTCTTACCGGCAACGCGCTCACGCTGGTGCTCGATGTGTTGTTCTCGGTGCTGTTCATTGCGGTGATGTTCTTGTACAGCACCAAGCTCACGCTGATCGTGCTGATCAGCTTGCCGCTTTATGCCGCGCTGAGCCTGATGGTGGTGCCGGTGCTCCGTGCGCGGCTGGATGAGAAGTTCGCTCGTGGCGCCGAGAACCAGGCCTTGCTGGTGGAAAGCATCACCGGCGTGCAAACCGTCAAGGCCAGCGCCTTGGAGCCGGCCTTTGCGCTGCGCTGGGACCAGCAGCTTGCGGCCTATGTGTCGGCCAGCTTTCGCACGCAAAGCCTGGCCAGTGCGGCGCATGAAGGCGTGAACCTTATTGGCAAGCTGGTTTCGGCCGCGGTGCTGTGGTTCGGCGCGCATGAGGTGATGGACAACCAGCTCACCGTGGGCATGTTTGTCGCCTTCACCATGTTTGCCAACCGGGTGGCGCAACCCATCATGCGCATGGCGCAGATGTGGAGCGACTTTCAGCAAACCGGCATCTCGGTGCGCCGCCTGGGCGATATCTTGAACACCCGTACCGAGGTGGCCCCCAGCGCCGCCGCGCAGTTGCCGCCGCTGCAAGGCCGCGTTGCGTTCGATGCGGTCACGTTCCGCTATCGGCCAGATGCGCCACCGGTGCTTCACGAGGTGAGCCTGGAGATTCAAGCCGGCGAAATGATCGGCATCGTGGGCCGCAGCGGCAGCGGCAAGAGCACAACGAGGGCACAGACTCGGTTTTCTCATCCGTGTCGTTAACGCTTGAGGTCAACGTCGAAGACCTCACCCTCACCGGCCTGCTACCGCTGAACGGCACCGGCAACCCGTTGGCCAATGTGCTGCTTGGCAATGCGGCCGCCAACGTGCTCACCGGCGCGGCGGGCAATGACACCCTGGATGGCGCCGCGGGCAACGACACGCTCAGTGGCGGCACCGGCGCCGACACTTACCTGTTCGGCCGTGGCGCGGGCGTTGACACCATTCAAGAAAACGATGCCACGGCAGGCGTGGTGGACCGCGTGCAGTTCGGCACCAACATCGTTCAAGCCGACACGCCGTTCACACGCGCGGGCAACGACTTGACGGCCGCCATTGCTGGAACGAGCGACAAACTGGTGGTGAAAGACTGGTTCCTGGGAACGGCCTACCAGGTTGAACAGTTCGCCTATGCCAACGGCACCGTTTTGAACAACACCCAGGTCGCCAACCTGCTGGCGGCCATGGCCGCGTTTGATGAACCCGCTGCGGCCGCAAGCAGCACGATGATGCGCACCACGCAATTCCACGCCACCGATCTGGCAGCCTATGGCGCGATGACATAGCCCATCAAAACCGACAGCACGCTCCCCGTCAGCCCAGCCTCAGCCCACCCTGTTATCTTTCGCCCCTGACTTCAACTTTTTTTGGCCTTTTGACGCCCACGGGCAAGGAGTGCGACATGAGCAAGCGTGATGTGGTGGTGTTGGGCATCGCCCGTTCGGCGATCGGCAGTTTTGGTGGCGCCCTGGCCGACATGGAACCGGCTGAATTGGCCGGCGTGGTGATGAAGGAAGCGGTGAAGCGCTCGGGCGTGGACCCGAAGGTCATCAACTACGTGACGGTGGGCAACACCATTCCCACCGAAAGCCGCTTCCCCTACGTGGCGCGCGTGGCCGCGATCCAGGCCGGGCTGCCGATGGACAGCGTGGCCATGAGCGTGAACCGGCTGTGTTCTTCGGGCCTGCAAGGCATCGTGACAACGGCGCAGAACATCCTGCTGGGTGACTGCGACTACGGCGTGGGCGGCGGGGTCGAGAACATGAGCCGCGGCGGCTATTTGTCGCCCGCCATGCGCACCGGCGCGCGCATGGGCGACACCAAGCTCATCGACATGATGGTGGCCACGCTGACCGATCCGTTCGGCGTCGGCCACATGGGCATCACGGCCGAGAACCTGGCCGCCAAATGGGGCATCACGCGCGAGCAGCAAGACGCGCTGGCGGTTGAATCGCAGCGCCGCGCCACGGCGGCGATTGCCGAGGGGCGGTTCAAGAGCCAGATCGTGCCCATCGTCAAGCAGACGAAGAAGGGCGAAGTCGTGTTCGACACCGACGAGTATGTGAAGGCCAACACCACGATGGAGTCGCTGGGCAAGTTGAAGCCGGCGTTCAAGAAAGACGGCACGGTCACGGCCGGCAATGCCTCGGGCATCAACGACGGCGCAGCGTTCTTCGTGCTGGCCGATGCCGCCGTGGCGGCTTCGCACGGCCACAAGCCGATGGCGCGGCTGGTGTCATATGCCGTGGCCGGCGTGCCCAATGAAATCATGGGCGAAGGGCCCATTCCGGCTTCGCGCCTGGCGCTGAAGAAGGCCGGCCTGAGCGTGAGCCAGATGGATGTGGTGGAAAGCAACGAGGCCTTCGCGGCGCAGGCGATTGCGGTGACGCGCGGGCTGGAGCTGGACGCGGCCAAGACCAACCCGAACGGTGGCGCCATTGCGCTGGGCCACCCCATCGGTTGCTCGGGCGCTTTCATCGCCACCAAGGCCATTTACGAGCTGCACCGCACCGGCGGGCGCTATGCGTTGGTCACCATGTGCATCGGCGGCGGCCAGGGCATTGCGGCGGTGTTCGAGCGCTTGTGATTTTTTTGATTTAACCGCGCCTTGAGCGGCGCCGTGGGTGCGATGCCCGTGGCGCCGTTTTCTTTTGCCGCTCTTCATTTGGATCAGCACCGGGTTTGACCGCTGACATTGGCGCCGGAAGGAACATAGATTCCCCGCCATTGCCACTGCAAGGGTCACCCGATGCCTGCCTGCGCCCATCCACTGGATCGCCTCATTGGCGCCGAGTTGCCGCGCTTGGCCAACCCGGCCGATGTGGCCGCCTTCGAAGCCACGGCGCGCTGGGAAGACCGGGTCGCCGCACAAAGCACGTATGAGGCGCTGCAAATCGGCGCGGCGCTGAACCCGCACGCGCCGGCGATTCACTTCCTGCCCAATGTGAGCCCTGATGAAGCGGCGCTCACACTCAGCCACGCCGAGCTCATCAACCAGGTCACGCAGGCCGGCAACCTGTTTCACCGCCTGGGCGTGGGGCCGGGCGATGTGGTGAGCCTGCTGTTGCCGCTGCTGCCGCAGGCCTTTGTGGCGCTGTTCGGGGCCCAGGTCGCGGGCGTGGCCAACCCGGTGAACCCGATGCTGTCGGCGGCGCATCTGGTTGAAATCCTGCGTGCTGCCGGCACCAAGGTGCTGGTGGCGTTGGGGCCAACCGAAGGGGCCGACATCTGGGAAAAGGTGCTGGCCATTCGCCAAGAACTGCCGCAGCTTGAACAGGTGCTGGTGGTGGGCGGTGGCGCCGTACCCGAAGAGCAGGCGCGCAGTTTCGACGAGATGCTGCGGCTCCAGCCCACCGACCACCTGGTGAGCGGCCGGCGCATCGCGGCCAGTGATCTGGCCGGTTACTTTCACACCGGCGGCACCACGGGCACGCCCAAGCTGGTGCGCCACAGCCACGCCAACCAGGTTTATCAAGCCTGGGGTCTGCGCATCATGGGCATTGCCGAAACCGGCCGGCCGATCCTGTTTGGCCTGCCCCTGTTCCATGTGGGCGGTGCGCTGACGCAGGGCCTGTCCGTGCTGGCCAACGGCGGCACGCTGGTGGTGCTGGGCGCGGCCGGTTGGCGCGACCCGCGCGCCGTGCGCAATGTGTGGAAGCTGGTCGAGCGCTATCGCCCGGCCGTTTTCGGCGGCGTGCCCACCGTGCTGGCTGCGGCGTTGCAGGTGCCGCGCGTGGGGGTTGATCTGTCGAGCCTGCAGCGCGCATCGGGCGGCGGCGCGGCCATTCCGGTGGCGGTGATCCAGGTCTATGAAAACGAACTGAAACTGCCGGTGCTCGAGGTCTACGGCATGACCGAAACCGCGAGCGTGCACACCATGGGCTACCCGAACATGCCGCGCACCGCGGGCACGGTTGGCCGGCCTTTGCCGTATTCACGCGTCCGCGTGGTCAGGCTCGATGCCGAAGGGCGCCTGGCGGGCGACTGCGCGGTGGATGAAATCGGCGTGGTCGCCATGGCCGGGCCGGGCGTGTTCGACGGCTACCTGAGCGCGCAACACAACCGAGTTGCGTTTGTTGAACCGGGTTGGGTCAACTCAGGCGATCTCGGCCGGCTCGATGCCGCGGGCCAACTCTGGATCACCGGCCGCGCCAAAGACTTGATCATTCGCGGCGGCCACAACATCGACCCCGCGCCACTGGAAGAGCTGCTCTACCGCCACCCCGCCGTGGCCCTGGCCGCCCTGGTGGGCCAGCCCGACGCTTATGCCGGCGAGCTGCCCGTGGCCTATGTGCAGGCCAAGGCAGGCATGACGGTGAACCCGGCCGAGGTGATCGCCTACCTGCGCGAACACACGCCCGAGCGCGCCGCGGTTCCGGTTGAGCTGCATGTTATAGACCCGATGCCGCTCACCGCCGTGGGCAAGATCTTCAAGCCCGCGCTGCGCATCGATGCCATCGGCCGCGTGGCGCGCAAGCTGCTGCAAGGCATGGCGGTGGATTGCGCGGTGTTGGCGCACGCCAGCCACGGCCAGGTGATCAGCGTGTCATTGCGCGGCGCAACCGGCCCGGCGGCACAGGCGTTGGAGCAAGCCGTCCATGAACGGCTCGGGCCGCTGACGGTGCGGCATGAAGTGGTGGCCGGTTGACGCCCGGCGCGGCGCACTTTACTGTGACGTGGTTTCGGTGGTGATCAGCTCGGCGTAGCTGAGCATCGGCAGCGGCGGGGGCAGGTTCAGCTTGCGCGCAGCGGGCATGCGAATCTGGTACGAGAAGCGTTTCAGCGTTTCGATGGGAATCGTCGATGCGGCCTGCTTGCCCACCAGAATCTGCTCGGCCTTGTGCGCCGTGAATTGCCCGATGTTGTAGTAGCGGCTGACCAGCCCTGACAACGCGCCGGCCTGCATCAGTTGTTCGGTCGAGGCAAACGTGGGCAAGCCCAGTTGCATCGCCGCCGGTATGACGGTGCTCTCGGCCAAGGTGCCCAGGAAGCTGTCGGGTGGCAAGTACAACCATTGCGCGCCGGCATCTTTCAATTCGCGCACCAGGTCTGCGGCGCCGTCGGCAATGGGCTTGCGTTGGGCGTCCAGGCGGAAGGTGCGCTCAACCGTGTGGAAGCCACCCTCCTTGCCCAGCCGGCGCACTTCCTCGAGCACGACCACGGAGTTGCGCTCAGTGGGCGTGTACAGGATGCCCAGGGTCTGGAACGGCCGGTACGCCGCCATGGCCTTGATCTGTGCTTCGGTGGGGCCGACATGGGTCACGCCGGTGACGTTGCGCCCGGGTTTGTTCAGATCCGGCACGATCTTGGCCAAGGTGGGTGAAGCCACCAAGGTGAAGACCACGGGGATGTCGGTGATGTGCTGGCCCGGGATCACGCCGTCGTAGGGGCCAACGATGCCCAGCGTGACCGAAGTGCCCCAGGTGTAGATCAGGTCCGGCTTGGTGGCCCGAATCTCTTCCAGGAAACCAGGCAGCCGCGCGGGGTCGCGGTTCATGTCGCGAAAGACGATTTGCACCGGCAGCTTGCGCGACGCGAAGTACTCCGAAAAGCCCTTCTCCACGTCGGTCATGCCACGGAAGGTGATGGCATAGATCCGGAACGCCTTGCCGGTTTTGGCAGGCGCAGCCGCCTGCGCCCAAAGCGTGCCGGGCAGTGCCGCAGCCACGGCGGCGGCGAGCCAGTCACGGCGGTTGGTGTTGAAGTTCACGCGCAATACTCCCAAGTCGTTGTTCATGCAGTCGCCAGCGCCGGCTCGTCCATCCGGCGCGTTGCCAGCAGGAAGCCAATGCCACAAAGAAACACCAGGCCGCCAATGACGCCGAAGCTGGAGCGGTAGCCCACGGCCATCACCAGGCCGGCAGCAAGCATCGGGCCCAGCGCATTGCCGATGCGTTCAAGCAGGCGGTAGACACCGTAGACCACGCCTTCACCGAGCTGTGCGACTTCAGCTTCGCAGTGCTCGCTGACGAGCGCGCTTTGCGCCGAAATCGACGCCGACTGCCCCAGCCCGATCAGGATCACCGCAAAGAAGATCCACACCAGGCTGCCGCCGGCCAGCAGCAGCATGCCGCCCACGCCGGAGATCAACAGCCCACCGCCCACCAGCCAATGCATGCGCTCCCGGTTGGTGGCCAGCGCCGCCGTCACGGGCGCCAGCACCACCATCACAGTGGCGTAGGTCATCAGGATGCGCCCGGCCATCGACTGGCTGCTGCCAATCGTTAACACATACAGCGGCACCAGGTAGAAGCACACGCCGGTGAGCAGCATCTTGGCCGGCATGGCGGCCAGGCCGGTCATGGTCATGAAGCGGCGGTTCATCATCAGC
>JAYUPO010000511.1:0-6700 GCA_043760085.1 Burkholderiales bacterium | reverse complement strand
GCGAGGCGGGGATCAAGGCGGACTGAGGCCCGACGCCACCAGTCCTGAGGCGCCCGCCCAAGGTGTGCGTCTCTGCCGCTCGCTGGCCCAAACTGAGCATCGGGCTCAGGTCGGCCAACGGAACTCAGGAAAATCTGCCGCTTCCAGGCAGTACCGAAATATGGTACCGTTTGCACATGAAGCGAACCCACCAGCGCACGCTTGAGGCAGTCTTCAACCACCCCAACCAGCGCGAACATCGCGTGGAAAGACATCGAGGCTCTGTTCAAAGGGTTGGGGGCTGAAGTCAGCGAGCGCGAGGGCAGTCGCGTCGCCGTCGTCCTGTTTTGTGAAGTGCGGGTGTTCCATCGCCCGCATCCAACACCTCACACCGACAAAGGCGCCGTGGCCAGTGTTCGCCGGTGGCTTGAACAACACGGGGTGACCCCATGAATGTGATGACCGTTGAAGGCTTCAGCGCCAAGATCGAGTACGACCCCGACACCGACCTGTTTCGAGGCGAGATTCTTGGCCTCAACGGTGGTGCGGATTTCTATGGCAAGAACCCCAAGGCACTTCGTGCAGAGTTCAGGAAGTCGCTTGAGGTGTTCTTGGCTGTTTGCCAGGAGAAAGGCATTGAAGCCCGGCGCAGCTTCTCCGGCAAGTTCAACCTTCGCATCCCGCCAGAGCTGCATGAACGGCTGGCCATCGTTGCGCAGGCCGAAGGCAAGAGCATCAACACGCTCGCGCAAGAGGCACTGCAGCAGCGGGTAGCCGCTTGACGCATGCCTTGAGGGCGTCACCGAGCAGTTTGCGCAGCCCCACGCTTGGCCACCAGCGTCAGGATGTCGTAGCTGGCCACCAGCTCACCTGATTGGTTGGTGACTTCCACGTCCCAGGCCACCACGCCCTGGCCCTGGCCTTTGGCATCGACGCGCTGGCGGTCGATCTTGCGTTTGCAGGTCAGGCGCGCCTGGATCGTGTCGCCGATGCCCACGGGCTTGATGAAGCGCAGCGCATCGAGCCCGTAGTTGGCCAGCACCGGGCCGGGCGCGGGGCTGACGAACAAGCCGGCCGCGGCTGACAGAACAAAGTAGCCATGCGCGATGCGTTTGCCGAACGGGCTTTCCTTGGCCGCGACCTCATCGAAGTGCATGTAGAAATAGTCGCCCGATATGCCGCCGAAGGCCACGATGTCGGCTTCGCCCACGGTGCGCCGGTGAGTCAAGAGTGACTCGCCAATTTGCAACTCTTCGAAGTAGCGGCGGAAGGGGTGGACGTCGGTCTCAATGAGCTTGGCGCCGCGCACATGCTCGCGCGTCACCGCCGCCAGCATGCTGGGTGAACCCTGCACGGCGCAGCGTTGCAGGTAATGCTTCACCGCGCGCAGGCCACCCAGTTCCTCACCGCCGCCCGCGCGGCCGGGGCCGCCGTGCTTCAGGGTGGGCAGGGGCGAGCCGTGGCCGGTGGATTCGGGCGCGGCTTCGCGGTCCAGGATGTGCAAGCGGCCATGCAGCGCGGCCAGCTGCGGAATGGCCCGCGCCGCCACGGAAGGCGTCTTGGTCACCAGCGTGGCCACCAGGCTGCCGTTGCCGCGTGCGGCCAGGGCCAGCGCGTTTTCCAGGCCGTCATAGGGCATCAAGGTGCTGACCGGGCCGAAGGCTTCAATGTCATGCACCTCGCCCTGCTCAAACGGATCGTTAGCCAACAGCAGCGTGGGCGCAAAAAACGCACCATCGTTCACGCCCTCGCCCTGCGGCGCAAAGCCGTCGTGCTCGCCATACACCAGCTCGGCGCTGCGCCGCAGTTGCGCCACACGCTCGGTCACGTCCGCCTGCTGTGCGCGCGATGCCAGCGGCCCCATCTTCACGCCTTCGCGCGACGGGTCGCCCACCACCACCTTGGCCAGCCTGGCCTGCAACGCGCTGGCCACGGCGTCGAGCCGCGCTCGCGGCACGATGGCGCGGCGTATGGCCGTGCACTTCTGGCCGGCCTTGCCGGTCATTTCGCGCACCACTTCCTTGATGAAGAGTTCGAACTCGGGGTCGTCTGGTGTCACGTCGTCGGCCAGGATGGCGCAGTTCAGCGAATCGGCCTCGGCGTTGAAGGGCACCGATTGGCGCACCAGGTTGGCGTTCACGCGCAGCCTGGCCGCGGTGTCGGCCGAGCCGGTGAAGGTGACCACGTCTTGCCCGTTGAGCTGATCGAGCAAATCGCCCGTGCCGCCGATCACCAATTGCAGCGCGCCTGGCGGCAACAGGCCCGATTGCACGATGACGCGCATCAAGGCCTCGGTCAGATAGCTGGTGGCCGTGGCCGGCTTGGCGATGCAGGGCATGCCGGCCAGGAAGCTGGGCGCGAACTTTTCCAGCAAGCCCCAGACCGGGAAGTTGAAGGCGTTGATGTGCACCGCCACGCCGCCGCGCGGCACCAGGATGTGGCTGCCGGCAAAGGCACCCGTCTTGCCCAGGGGTTGTGCCGGCCCTTCGTGCACCAGGTTGCCCGAAGGCAGTTCGCTGCTGCCAATGGCGGCGTAGGCGAACAAGGTGCCGGCGCCGCCTTCGATGTCGACCCAGCTGTCGGCGCGCGTGGCGCCGGTGTGGGCCGACACGGCATACAAGGCTTCCTTGTGCTCGAGCAGGTACTTGGCCAGGGCCTTGAGCGTTTGCGCGCGGGCTTGAAAGTCCATTGCCAGCATGCTGCTCAAGCCCACGCCGCGCGCGTGAGCCAGACTGGCGCTGAAGTCGATGGCCTCGGCGTGCGTGTGCGCCACCAGGTGGCCGTTCACCGCGCTGTGCAGTGGCAGGGCGACCTGGGCACCGAGCCAGCCGCCAGCGATGTAGCTTTGAAGGATTTGGCTCATGTCTAACGTTGTTTTGTGGGTGATGGCGTCGGGGTGGGCAACTGCACCGCGTGCAAGCCGCCCATGAACAAGTCGGCCACGATCGGCGCCATGGCCTCGTGGTCCAGCCCGGCTTCGGGCTTCATCCAGGTGAACATCCAGTTGATCATGCCGAACAGCAGCATGGTCAGCGGTTTGCTCAGGCGCGCGGGGTTCAGATCGGGCCGCACGGCGTTCAACGCCGCGGCCAGGCCGGCCACCACTTCACGCTCGGTGTCGAGCACGCGCTCACGGTCGGCATCGTTCAGGAACTTCACGTCTTCGGTGAGCACGCGGTGCGCGTGGCGGGCGCCAGCATAGGCCAGAACGAAACGGTGAATCATGTCGCGCAACTGGGCCTGCGGCGCCAGCCGCAGCGCGATGCTCTGCGCCACCAGCGCATGCAATTGCACGACATGGCCTTCGGCAATGTTCACCAGCAGCGCGTACTTGTCGCGGTAGTAGTGGTACAGCGTGGCTTTGGAAAGGCCGCAGGCCAAGGCCACCTGGTTCATGCTCGTGCCCACGTAGCCTTGCTGGGCAAACAACTCCGCCGCGCGTTCGAGGATCAGTTCGCGCTGCGCTTCGTAGCCACTGGCTCGGCCTCGGGCCATTTCAAGGGCAAGCGCTAGCGTTCATCGAACGACAACACCACGCGCTCGGTCAGCGGGTGCGCCTGGCAGGTGAGCACGAAACCGGCCGCCACTTCGGCCTTGTCGAGCGCGAAGTTGCGCTCCATGCGCACCTTGCCTTCGATCAGCTTGGCGCGGCAGGTGCCGCACACGCCGCTGGTGCAGGAGAACGGCACTTCCATGCCGGCGGCGCTGGCGCAGTCGAGGATGCTGGGCTGGTCTTTGCGGAATTCGATCTCGCGCCGCAGGCCGTCGCGAATGATCACCACCTTGGCCAGCTCGGCGTCGCCCGGTTGCGCCTGGTGGATCACGGCGCCGCCTGCGTTTTGCCCTGGCTGACCTGGAACGTTGGCCACGCCGAAGCGTTCGATGTGGATACGCTCCTCGGCCACGCCGGCTTCGCGCAACGAGGCCTCGGCCTCGTCGTTCATTTGATAGGGGCCGCAGATGTAGGCATGGTCAATGCTCGCCGCGGGCAGCACGCCTTGCAGGAATTCCACCAGCTTTTCGCGGTTCATCAGGCCCATATTCAGCGGCGCATCGGTGTGCTCGTCGCTGAAGACATGGTGCAGTGTCAGGCGCGTCATGTACCGGTTCTTCAAGTCTTCCAGCTCCTCCTTGAACATGGTGGAGCGCACCGCGCGGTTGCCGTAGATGAGGGTGAAACGGCCCAAGGGCTCACGCGCCAGCACCGTTTTCATGATCGACAAGATCGGCGTGATGCCGCTGCCCCCGGCGATGCCGACATGGTGGCGTCTGGATTGCGGCTCGATGGGCACGAAGAAGCGGCCCTGCGGCGCCATCACCTGCAGCGCATCACCCGGCTGCAGATGCGCGTTGATCCAGTTCGAAAACACGCCGTCGCGCACTTGGCGCACGCCCACACGCAGCTCGCCGTCATCAACGCCGGCGCAGATCGAATACGAGCGGCGCAAGTCGGTGCCGTCAATCGTGTGGCGCAGCGTGAGGTACTGGCCCTGGGTGAAGCCGAACACCTCGCGCAAGGGCGGCGGCACCTCGAAGGTGACGATCACCGCTTCAGCCGTGTCGGGCTCGATGCGACGCACGGTTAACGAATGAAATAACGGTGTCGTGCTCATATTGGCTTGAAATGCTCGAAAGGCTCCTTGCACGCCAGGCAGCGCCACAGCGCCTTGCACGCCGTGGAACCGAATGCAGCCAGGCGCTCGGTGTTGGTGCTTTCACAGCGCGGGCAGGGCACGGCGTCGGCCCGGCGGCCATGCATACGGATCGGCGCACCCTGCGCCGCATCCACCGGCCCCGGCGGGGCGATGCCATAGGCCAGCAGCTTGGCGCGGCCTTCGGCGCTGATCCAGTCAGTCGTCCAGGCCGGTGCGCGTTGCAGTTTGATGCGCGCCTCGCCCAGGCCGGCGGCCTTGATGGCTGCGCACACATCCTTTTCGATCACCTCGGTGGCCGGGCAGCCCGAATAGGTGGGCGTGAGCACCACCTCAATCGCGTCGCCGCGCTCCACCACATCGCGCACGATGCCCAGGTCGCAGACTGAGAGCGCCGGCACCTCGGGGTCGAGCACGCGGTTCAAGGCGCGCCAGGCACGCTCGACCCGGCTCGGCTTCACCACTTGCTCCCGGGGAAGCTGCGTTGCAGGGTCTGCATTTCTGCCAGCAGCAAGCCCATGTGCTCGGTGTGCACGCCGCGCTTGGCGGTGGAGCGGAATGCGGTCTCTTTGGGTAGCACCAAACCAGCTTCAGCCAGCACCGGGCCGATCTGCGCCAACCAGGGTGTGCGCAGTGTTGAACAAAGGGGCGTGAGGCCGGCCGCAACGGCGGCTTCGTCCACCGCATCGGCCTCGAACATCTCCGCCACATAAGGCCACAAGGCCTTCAGCGCGGCCTCGCAGCGGCGTTTGGATTCGGCCGTGCCGTCACCCAGGCGCACCGCCCAATCGGCGGCGTGTTGCTGGTGGTAGCGCGCTTCCTTGACGGCCTTGCCGGCGATGGCGGCCAACTCGGCGTCGGTTGACCCAGCCAGGCCTTGCCACAGCAGTTTGAGGTAACTGGCGACGAACAGGTTGCGCAGCACGGTGAAGGCAAAGTCGCCGCGCGGCAACTCAACGATGGCCAGGTTGCGGTAGTCGCGCTCGTCGCGCAGGAACGCAAGCTGGTCTTCATCGTGCCCCGCGCCTTCGCGCTGGCCGGCCAGGGTGAGCAAGGCACGCGCCTGGCCGATCAGATCCAGCGCCATGTTGGCCAGGGCGATGTCTTCTTCGAGCACCGGTGCGTGCCCCGTCCATTCGCCCAGGCGCTGGCCCAGGATCAGGCAGGTGTCGCCCAGGCGCAGCAGCACCTGCACGCCTGAGTCATTTGAAACGTTGATCGAGGCTTGCATGGCTTCACATGTGGTCAACCGAGTCGGGCAGCTTGTAGAACGTGGGGTGGCGGTAGACCTTGTCTTCCATCGGGTCGAAGTACATGTCCTTGTCCGCCGGGTCGCTGGCGGTGATCTGGTCCGAGCGCACCACCCACACGCTGGAGCCTTCCTGACGGCGCGTGTAGACGTCGCGCCCCATCTGAATGGCCATGGCCGCGTCGCTGGCGTGCAGGCTGCCGCAGTGCTTGTGGTCCAGCCCGGCGCGGGTGCGAACGAACACTTCCCACAATGGCCATTCGGTTTCTGTCTTGCTTTCGCTCATCTCGATTCCTTTCAAGCCGCCTGCGCCATGGGCTGATGTTCGGCCGCATGTTTGGCCGCATTCACCAGCGCGGCTTCACGCACCCAGGCGCCATCGTCCCAGGCCTGCACGCGCGCGGCCAGGCGTTCGGTGTTGCAGGGGCCGTCGCCGCCCACCACGGCCCAGAACTCGGCCCAGTCGATCACGCCATGGTCGTGGTGCTGGCGCGCTTCGTTCCACTTCAGGTCGGGGTCGGGCAGGGTCACGCCCAGCACCTTGGCCTGGTCGATCGTGGCGTCGATGAAGCGCGCGCGCAGTTCATCATTGCTCACGCGCTTGATGCCCCAGCGCATGCTTTGCGCGCTGTTGGGCGATTGGTCGTCAGGCGGGCCGAACATCATCACCGAAGGCCACCACCAGCGGTTCACCGCGTCTTGCACCATGGCACGCTGGGCGTCGGTGCCTTGCTTCATCATCACCAGCAGCGCATCAAAGCCCTGGCGCTGGTGAAAGCTTTCTTCGCGGCAGATGCGGATCATGGCGCGCGCATACGGC
>JAYUPO010000510.1:0-2679 GCA_043760085.1 Burkholderiales bacterium | reverse complement strand
TTAGCATGCGGCGCATTCCCCCGAACGGCAGCACGATGACATGTGTTCAATGAAGTGTGTATTGGCGGGCTCGCGGTTCTTTGGCGCCTCGGTCTTGCAGGCCTTGCACCAGGAGCCCGGCGTTGAGTTCAGCGCCGTGATCGTGCCTGCGGCTGATGACCGCCTGGCCCTGGCGGCGCACGCGCTCAACGTGCCGGTGCATGTGCTGGCCAATCCCAAACTCGTGCCAGGCGCGGCAGTGCCTGAAGGCACCGATCTCATCGTGGCGGCGCACACCCATGCGCGCGTCAGCAATGACGCCCTGCAACGTTCCAGATTAGGCGGTGTGGGCTATCACCCATCGCTGCTGCCGCGCCACCGCGGCATTGCGGCAGTGGAGTGGACGGTGCTGCAAGGCGACGCCGTTGCCGGCGGCTCGGTCTATCACCTGGCCGACGGCTGGGACAAAGGCGCCATCGCCGCGCAGGAATGGTGCTTCGTTCTGCCCGGCGAAAGCGCGCGTGAGCTGTGGGAACGTGCCCTGGCGCCGATGGGCCTGAAGCTGCTGGCCGAAGTGCTGCAGCACGCCCGGCGGCAGGGCCAGTTGCCGGCGCTGGCGCAAGATGAACGTTTCGCCAGCAAGGCGCCCCTGTTGCGCAAGGCCGTGGTGCTGACCGAAGACCCGCCGGCGGCCACCACCGCGCTGGTTGTCACCATCATGGGGCCCGACCGGCCGGGCATCGTGAGCCAGCTTGCAAGCCTGGCGCAGCGCCACGGCGCCAACTGGGCGGCCAGCCGCATGTCCAACCTGGCGGGCGAGTTCACCGGCATGGTGCACCTTGATGTGCCGCGCGAAAACGCCGACGCCCTGGCCGCCGCGCTGCGCGCGCTGCAAGGCCCTGGCCTGCGCGTGCAGGTGGCCCAGGGCGCCGGCTCGGCCGCGCCGGGCGGGCAGCGTGGTGTGTCGCTGGAACTGGTGGGCGAAGACCGCGTGGGCATCGTCAGCACGCTGGCGCGCCTGCTGGCCGAACGCGGCGTCAGCATCGAGCACATCCACACCGAAATCACCCAGCCGCACGGCAGCGCCGCGGCCGCTTTCAAGGTGGCAGCCCACCTGTTGGTGCCCGCGGCGCTGAGCAACGATGCGCTGCGCGACGAGTTGCAAGGCCTGGCGCGCGCGATGATGCTGGACATCGCCCTGGGCGAGCGCCAGCCTTGACCCTGCACGCCTGACCCTGCACACCTGACGCCCGCACCACGACGCCACGACATCGGGAGTTCTGCCATGACCAGCGCCTTTGACCGCAGCGCCGAAGACATCGGCAACATCGTTCACCTGGAGCACGTCAACCTGACGCAGCCCGACCAGCGCCTGGCCACGCAGTTCTACGTCAGTGCGCTGGGCCTGACGCGCGACCCCTACATGCAGACCGGCGTTGACAACATGTGGGTCAACGCCGGGCGCACGCAGTTCCACCTGCCCACCGGCGCGCCGCAGCGCTTGCGCGGCACGGTGAACGTGGTGATTCCCGGCCGCCAGGCGCTGCTGGAGCGCTTGCGCCGGCACAGCGCGGGCCTGAACGGCACCTTGTTCCGCTTTGCCGAGCATGCCGACCATGTTGAAGCGCAGTGCCCCTGGGGCAACCGGCTGCGCTGCTACGAGCCCGACGCGGTGCGCTTCGGCGGCGTGCAGTTGGGCATAGCCAGCATCGAATTCCTGGTGCCGCACGCTTGCGCCGTGCCGATTGCGGCCTTTTACAGCCAGGTGTTCCGGGCGCGCGCCAAACTCAGTGCCACGCCCAGCGGCGCGCCGAGCGCCTGGGTGCAGGTCGGCGCGGGGCAGGCGCTGTGGTTCACTGAATCCGCCGAGGTGCCGGCGCACTACGACGGCCACCACATCCAGGTTTACGTGGCCGACTTTTCAGGCCCGCACCGGCGCCTGGCCGACATGGCGCTGGTGAGTGAAGAAAGCAACGCGCACCAGTACCGCTTCACCGACATCGTCGACCCGCAGACACGCGAGTTGTGCTTCCGGCTCGAACATGAAGTGCGCAGCCTGACCCACCCGATGTACGCCCGGCCCTTGGTCAACCGCAACCCGATTCAAAGTGCCCGCCACTACGTGCAGGGTGCTGACGCCTTCATGCCCTGAGCGGCGCGCCCTATCCAGGCCTTTGTTTGAAGGGCTCGGGCCGCGGGTCTCCGGTTCGTTGCGCGGTGTCGCAACCAGCCCCACCCCCTAACACCGCAATGAACGGGACTCGGTCTTTGGTGGCAAAGTAACAGCCTGTTCGCGGCGATGCAGCGCGCGTGGCCGCAGCGAGCCATGCGCTGCATCACCAGCGCACCAGAGCAGCTGTCATACCATGGTCTCCATTGACGAAGGGCGGGCACGAACGGTCGCACCGGATCAACCTTCCGGCCCGTCTGATGCTGCTGACCTGCGCCCACCCGCCACGGCGTCGGCGCCGGCCGCCACCGCCGCGCAGAGGGGGCGCACGGTCTTCTTCAGCTACAACCGCGAAAACGCCACCGAGGCGACGCAGTTGCGTGACTGGCTGCGTGATGAAGGCCTGGACGTGTTCATGGACAACGTCCATCTCATTGCGGGCGAGACCTGGCTGCAACGCCTGCAGCAAGAGGTGGCGCAGGCCCGCGCGGTGCTTGTCCTGATGCGTCGCGAGGGCCCGCGCGGCTTTG
>JAYUPO010000509.1:0-6771 GCA_043760085.1 Burkholderiales bacterium | reverse complement strand
CGCCTGGCCACGCAAGGCGTGCAGCGGCTCGAAAGTGCCGGCACGGGCCGAGTCGAACTCCATGAAGTAACCATCGACATGGGTCGAGAACATCGCTTTCACCACCGGGTCGTAGCCCCCCTCGGCGACCCAGGCGCTCTTGAAGTTGCCGCGGCAGGTGTGGATCGTCACGTGCAAGTCGGCCGGCTTGTCGCGCAGCGCGGCATTGATGGCCGCGGCGTAGGTGCCGGGCAGCAGCGCGGGGTCGTCACCGTTGGCGCGGCAGTTGGCCTGGATGCGCGGGTCGCACAGGTAGGCGAAGGTGATGTCGTCGAGCTGCAAATAGCGGCAGCCGGCGGCATACAGGTGGGCAATGGCTTGCCGGTACGCGGCGGCCACATCGGCCCAGAACTCGGCCAGGTCGGGGTAGGCCTGCGTGCTGATGGCCTTGCGCCCGCCGCGCAGGTGCAGCATCGAAGGCGAGGGAATCGTCATCTTCGGCGTGCCCGTGGTCACGCCCTTCAAGTATTCAAAGTGAGCCGCCATGATCGGCTTCGTGCAAGCCACCTTGCCCGTCACCGCGGCAATCGGCGGCTGCTCGCCCTGGCCGGCCACGCTGAACTTCGGGCCGGGGTTGTCCTGCAGGGTCACGCCTTCGAGCTGACTCAGGAAATCGAGGTGCCACCAGTCGCGCCGAAATTCGCCATCGGTGATGCCTTGCAGGCCGATCGCCTGCTGCTGCCGCACCACCTCGGCGATGGCCTGGTCTTCGGCGGCGCGCAACTCGTCAGCGGTCAGCGCACCGCGCTTGAAGCGCTCGCGGGCCTGCGCCAACGCGGCGGGGCGCAACAGGCTGCCAACGTGATCGGCGCGAAAAGGTGCAAGGCTCATCGGGTAACTCTCATGCAGGTAAGAGGGGAAGCCTTGATTAGGATACGCCGCCCATGCCACACGCCGCCATCGCCTTGCTCAACCCGCATGCCGCGGGTGGCGCGGCAGGGCGTTTGCAGGGCCGCCTGACCGAACTGCTGCAGCAGCGCGCGCCAGGCGTGCCGCTGCACGCATTGCCCAGCGTGGCCAGGGCGCGCCAGTTGCTGCGCGAACAGGCTGCCGGCACGCGCGTGCTGCTGCTCGGCGGCGACGGCACCTTGCACCCCTTGCTCGATGAATTCGTGGCGCGCGGCCACGAGCTGGCCCTGCTGCCTTTTGGCAGCGGCAACGACAGCGCCCGCGCCTTGGGCCTGAGCACAAGGTTGAACGCCGAACTGATCGACCATGCCTTGCACGCCCCGGCTCGGCCGATGGATCTGGGCGAGGCCCGCACCGCCAGCGAAACCCGCTTGTTCGCGTCCAGCCTGGCCGCAGGCTTTGATGCCGCCGTGGCCGCTCGCGCCTTGAGCGGCCCGAAGTGGCTGACCGGCATGCCGCGCTACCTGCTGGCCACGCTGCACGAGCTGTTGGCCCTGCGCGTACAACCCGTGTTCATCGAAGTCGACGGCCAGGCCGTGCACGAAGGCCCGGCGCTGTTCGCCTCGGCGCTGAACACGGCCACTTACGGCGGGGGCATGAAGGTGGCGCCCCAGGCGCGGGTTGACGATGGCAGGCTTGACCTGGTGGTGGTGGGCCGCATCGGCCGTGCCCGCACCCTGCTGATGCTGCCGCGCCTGCTGCTGGGCAGGCACGTGGGCCACCGCCTGGTCGCGCTGCACAGCGCACAGGAAGTGAGCTTGAGCGCACCCACGCCGTTGCCGCTGGCCGCCGACGGTGAGCCCATGGCCGCCAGCACCAGCGTGAAGCTGCGCGTGCGGCCCGGGGCGCTGCTGGCCGTGCGCGGCCAACCGAGTTCTAACCGATAGCTGCGCGCGATAAACCTCGCGCACGCAACCATTGCCCCAGCAACACCGGCGCGGCCACCACCACGCCAATCAAGGTGCTGGTCAAACCCGGAATCACCATCAGCAGCGCCGCCACCACGCAGACCAGCTGTTCCCAGCGCCGCATTTCGATGAAGAAGTACCGGCTCAGGGCCCCGGCCAGCAAGGTGATGCCCATCACACAGCCGCCGAAGGTGACGATGAAGTCATACCAGGTGAAGCCCTTGGCCACCAGCAGCAGCGACGGCGAGAACACGAACACGAACGGCACCAGCGCCTTGGCCAGGCCCAGACGGAAAGCCATGTTGCCGGTCTTGAACGGGTCGCTGCCGGCCATGCCCGCGGCGGCGTAGGCGGCCAGCGCCACGGGCGGGGTGATGTCGGCCAGCACGCCGTAATAGAAGACGAAGAAATGCGCCACCAGCGGCTCCACGCCCAGCATCACCAGGGTGGGCGCGGCCACGGTGACCATGATGATGTAGTTGGCCGTGGTGGGGATGCCGCAGCCCAGCAAGATGCACACCAGCCCGGTCATCACCAGCGCCATCAACAACGCCAGAGATGATTGGCTCATCAGCGCCGCCGGCACCCAGTCCGCCAGCGCACCAGCCCCGCCCTGCGCCGCGCCGGTGATGATGGTGCTGAGTTTGAAGCCCACGCCGGTGAGCGTGACCACGCCGATCACGATGCCCACCGTGGCCGCCGCCGCGCCCACGGCCAGAGCGTACTTCGCACCCGTCTCAAAACCTTCAATCAGCACCGGCAACCCGATGCGGCCCGTCACCTTCAGCCAGCGGCACAGCAGCGGCGTGGCCACCACCGCCGCGGCGAACACGGCCACGCGCAGGCTCTGGTCTTCAAACAGGCCGAACATCAGCCACACCAGCACGGCATGCAGGCCAAACATCAGGCTCCAGTGGCGCGGCGTGTTGCCTTTGGGCAAAGTGGTGAGGCCGACGATGGCGCACGAGCTGATGCCGGCAAACGCCGCCAGGTACGGCGTGCGCCCGGCCACCAGCGCGCTGATGAGCAGGGCCAGCGGGATCAGCGTCGGCCAGCGCTGTTTTAACGATTCACGCAACTTTGGCATTTCTTCATCGGTCAACCCGCGCAGGCCGAAGCGTTTGGCCTCGAAGTGCACCTGCATGAACACGCCGAAGAAATGCATGAACGCCGGCACGATGGCCGCGGCGATGATCGTGCTGTACGGCAGCGCCAGGAACTCGATCATCAGGAACGCCGCCGCGCCCAGCACCGGCGGCGTGATCTGCCCGCCCGTGCTGGCGGCGGCTTCCACCGCCGCGGCAAATTCACGCCGGTAGCCCACGCGAATCATGGCCGGAATGGTCAGCGAGCCCCCCGTCACCGCGTTGGCCACGCTGCTGCCCGAAAGCATGCCGAACAGCGCCGAGCCGAACACGCTTACCTTCGCCGGCCCGCCGGCCTGCCGCCCGGCAACCGTGGAAGCCAGGTCCAGGAACAGTTGACCCAGGCCGATGCGCGTGGCCAGCACGCCGAAGAGCACGAAGTGAAACACGTAGGTTGAGACGACACCCACCGCCACGCCGTAGATGCCCTGGCTGGTGAGGTACTGGTGGTTGACGAGCTGGCCCCAGCTCGCGCCCGCATGCTTGAGCAGGCCCGGGAACAGCGGCCCGGCCAGGGCGTAGGTCATGAAGATCATGGCGATGATCGGCAACGGCCAGCCCATGCTGCGCCGCGTGGCTTCGAGCAGGCACACGATCAGCACGGTGCCCATCAGCACATCCATGCCGCTGGGGTTGCCTACCCGAAACGTTAGATCTTCGAAGATGGCCGGGATGTACAGCACGGCCGCGGCCACCGCTGCGGCGAGCAGCCAGTCGAGCAGCGGCACGCCGCCCGGCGCATGCCAGCTCGATACGCCCGCCCGTTCCAGCAAGGCCTGGCGCGCCGGGAACACCAGGAAGATCAAGCCCAGCACGAAGGCCAGGTGCACACCACGGTGCGTCACCTCCTGCAGCAGCCCGAAACCCGCTGTGTAGTAGTGAAACACCGACAGCGCCAACAGCAGCGCACCGACGATGAATGCTGCCGTGCTGGCCAGCGGGCGAAAGCGCATTTCGGGGTCGAACTTGCGCTCCAGCTCTTGCAGGGTGTGGTCGTCGGGCAGGGTGGTGGCCATGGTGTTGGTGCGTGTGGGTGCGGGTGAAATCCACAAACAGCAAGGGCAGCCGTTGCGGGCTGCCCTTGAGTGAAGTCTTACGTTAGCCGCTTACTTCAACAAGCCCGCTTCCTTGTAGAACTTCTCGGCACCGGGGTGGAACGGAATGCCCGCGCCCTGGACGGCGTTCTCTTTGGTGATGAACTTGCCCTTGGCATGCCCCGCGGCCAGCGTCTTTTGCGTGGCGTCGTTGAACAAGGCCTTGGTGACTTCATACACCGTGGCGGTGTCGGCCTTGTCGCTGGTCACCCACTGCGCGCCCACGGCAAGCGTCTTCACGGCGCCCACGCCCTTGTAGGTATCCGCCGCGATCACATCGGGCGCGAAGAAGGGGCTGGCGGCGCGCAGGGCGTCGGCCTCCTTGCCGTCAATGGCCAGCAGTTCGATGCCACCGCCCGCCGTGGCCAACTCGGCAATCGCACCGGCCGGCGCGCCGCCGGTGAAGAAGAAGGCATCAAGCGCGCCGTCTTTCATCTTGTCGCCGGCCTGGTTCGGTTTGATGTATTCAGGTTTGAGATCACTGTCTTTCAGGCCATAGGCGGCCAGGATGGCGCGCGCATTCACCAGCGTGCCCGAGCCGGGTTCATCGAGTGCCACCCGTTTACCTTTGAGATCAGCCACGCTCTTGATGCCCGAGCCCTTGCGCACCACGACGTGCACGCTTTCGGGGTATAGGTTGGCGATCAGGCGCAGGCCCGGCACATTGGGCTTGCCTTCATACACACCCGTGCCCTTGAAGGCCCAGCTCGCCACATCGGCCTGGCTCAGGCCCGATTCGAGCGAGCCCCCGGCAATGCCGCTCACATTCGCCACCGAGCCATTGCTGGCCTGCGCGGTGGCGACGATCTTGCCGGGCACCGAAACCGCGTTGGCGATCATGCCGCCCACCGGGTAGTAGGTGCCGGCGGTGCCGCCGGTGCCAATGCGGAAGAACTGCTGGGCTTGGGCGGCGGCAGCGAATGACAAAGCGGCGGCGGCGAGGGTGATGCGCAAGGTGCGTGAATTGAACATGAGGCTTGACTTCCTGAGGTCGCGAAGGAGGCGGGGATTTTGCCGGGCAGCGGCAACCCGGGGCGCCTGGGGTTAACCCCTCGCAGGAGTCGGGCTTCGGGCGCGGGCGATCTCGGCGTCCAAGGCCTCAAGCGCTTGGGGCACATTGCGGCCTAGGGCCTGGAGCAGGCCGATGTAATTTCCTCTGCCTGCCTCTGCATGGGGGTGTTCAGAACCCAAGCTGAGCGCCATCACCAGGCAGGATCGGCGCAGCAGCGGCTCGGCCTCTGGCAGGCGGTTCATGGCTTTCAGCAACAGTGCCAGGTTGTTCAGGTCGACGGCCACCTCCGGGTGTTTGGGCCCGTAGCTCGCCTCGTCAATGGCCAAGGCGCGGCGCATCAGGGGCTCGGCCTCTTGCAGCCGGTTCGTGGCTTTGAGCAACAGTGCCAGGTTGTTCAAGCGGATGGCCACCTTCGGGTGCTCGGGCCAGTAGCTGGCCTCGTCAATGCACAAGGCGCGGCGCATCAGCGGCTCGGCCTCTTGCAGGCGGTTCGTGGCTTTCAGCAGTTGCGCCAGGTTGTTCAGGCGAATGGCCACCTTCGGGTGCTCGGCCCCGAAGCTCGTCTCGTCAATACCCAAGGCGCGCCGCATCAACGGCTCGGCCTCTTGCAGGCGGTTCGTTGCTTTTAGCAGTGCCGCCAGGTTGTTCAGGCTGATGGCCACCTGCGGGTGCTCGGGTCCGTAGCTCGCCTCGTGAATGCCCAAGGCGCGGCGCATCAGCGGTTCGGCCTCGATCCAGCGCGCCTTTGCATCCAGTAGCTGCGCGGCCTCGTTCAGCAGTCGAGATTTGAGGTCTGGATCTCCGGCCCCTTCGCCCGCGTCAGTAACGGCCAGGGCGTGGGTCAGCAGCGGCTCCAGCCGCGGCCAATCGCGCACATCCTGCGGATCGCCCACAAAACCCGCATTCACCCAGGCCAAGGCCTCGCCCAACACTTCCTTGGCGACGCCCGCATCCATGCCCAGCCGCGTCACCTCCTGCAACAACCGATGCACCGTGAACTGCGGCAAGCGCTCGTCGCGACGCAGCAGCGACAGGCCGGCCAGTTCCACCAAGGCCTCGAGCCCATCGGCCACCACACCGTCGTCCCCCACGCGCACGTCTAGCAAAGATTCCGGCACCGGCTCCGGCGCCAGCCAGGCCAGCCGTTGCAGCAGGCGCAATGCCGCGGGCGAGAGTTGCGCCACCGAGGTTTGCCAAGTGGTGGCCAGGCTGCGCGGGTAGGCCATCACGCGCGGGTCGTACCAGGCCAACACCTGCTCGCGCTGCTCGGCCCAGGCCTGTTGGTACGCCTCAAACGTTAGCTTCTTTCGTGCCACGTAAGCTGCCGCCTGTTCCATGGCCAGTGGCAGGCCGCCCAGGTCAGCCGCGATGGCATGGGCGCGCTCGGCATCGTCGCTGCGCGCGCGGCGCTGGCCCTGGGTGCGTGCGAGCAGGAATGCGGCCGCGTCGTCGTCACTCAGTTCGCGCACGGGCAGCACGGGCAGGTGTGCGCCCCAGGCTTCGGGCGAAAGCCGGCTGGTCACCAATACATGCCCACCGACCAGACCGGCCAAGCCCTCGCCGGAATCTTCCAGCGCTTGCGCCGCGGCTTCGCTGTCAACGTTGTCGGCAACGAGCAGCCAGCCCGGGTGGGCGGCCAACCAGCGGCGCACCGCGGCCACCTG
>JAYUPO010000508.1:0-6778 GCA_043760085.1 Burkholderiales bacterium | reverse complement strand
CAGGGTGCGCGACCTGGTGCAGGAAGTCGTCGATGGCGACTTTGAGCAGATCGAGCTTTACGAGCAGAAGCTGCGCGCCCTGGAAGAATTTGTCGCCGAACAAGCGCAGCAAACCGTGCAAGCCCAGGGTGGCGCGGCCAGCCTGCTGGCTGAACGCGAGATCGACCTGCGCCAGCAGCAGCGCTACTCGCAGGCGCTGCACACCGCGTTGCTGCCGCTGGCGATGCCAGACTTCCTGCGCGACTTCCTGGCCCATGTGTGGAGCCAGGCCTTGCTGCGCACGGCTCGTGCCGAAGGGCTGGGCGGGGCGCGTGCCAAGTTGCTGCGCCTGGCCGGGCGTGAGTTGTTCCTCAGCGTCCAGCCCAAGGGCGCGCCCGAGCAGCGCAAGCGGTTCCTGGCGGCGCTGCCCGGGCTGATGAAGCAACTCAGCGAAGGCCTCGCGCTGATCGGCTGGCCCGACGCCGCCCGGGCCGCGTTCTTTGCGCAACTGCTGCCCGCTCATGCCGAATCGCTGCGTGGGCAGGCCCTCAGCACGTTGGACTTCAACCTGCTGGTCAAGCAGATCGACCTGGCTTTTGCCACGCCCTTGCCCACGGCCGACGCCAGTGCGCCGGCAGGCCCGGCGATCAGTGACGAGCTCGCGGCGGCGGTGTTCAGCCCGGCCGAGGCGCAGCGCATCGGCCTGCTCAACGAGGCCGCGGTGGATTGGGACGGCACGGTCGACATCGACCTGAGCGCCGAGCCCGAAGTCACGTTGGCCGAGCTTCAGCTCCAGGGCTTGCCCCAGCCCGAAGCGCCCGAGCCGGCCAGCGGGCGCATGTTGCTCGACCACATGCAGATCGGCTTCGCCTACCAGATGTACCTGTCCGGCCAATGGCAAAAGGTGCGCCTGAGCCACATCAGCCCGGGCCGCGCGTTCTTTGTCTTCAGCCACGGCAAGCGCAACCTGAAGTCAGTGTCGATGACGACCCGCATGCTGGCGCGCATGTGCGAGACGCAGCGCGTGCGCGCGTTCGAGAACGCCTACCTGATCGAGCGCGCCACCGCGCGTGCGCGCCGGCAACTGGCCGCGCTGGGCGTGGGCAAAACGCCGGCCTGATCAGGCCGCGGCGCGCTGCAGGCGGCGTGCCCAGTGCAGCGCCGCCACCAGGCTGCGCGCATCGGCCACGCCGCGCCCGGCAATGTCGAACGCCGTGCCATGGTCCGGGCTGGTGCGCACGAAGGGCAGGCCCAGCGTCACGTTCACGCCCTGCTCAACGCCCAGGTACTTCACAGGAATCAGGCCATGGTCATGCGTCATCGCTACCACCAGGTCGAACTCACCCGCATGCCCGGGGGCATGGCGCGCGCGCATGAACACCGTGTCGGGGGCAAACGGGCCGCTGCACGCGATGCCTTCGGCGCGCGCCGCCGCCATGGCCGGCGCAATGATGCGCAGCTCCTCATCGCCGAACAGCCCGCCTTCGCCGGCATGCGGGTTCAGGCCGGCCACGGCGATGCGCGGTGCCGCCAGGCCCCAGGCCAGCGCAGCGGCATGGGCGATGCGCAGGGTTTGCAGCACGGCGTCATGCGTGACGGCGTCGATGGCCTGGCGCAAGGCCAGGTGGATGGTGACCAGCACCACCTTCAACTCGTCGTTGGCCAGCATCATGCGCACCGGCGCCGGCACGGTGCCTGCGCCGGCCAGGGCTTGCAGCATCTCGGTGTGGCCCGGGTAGGGCACTCCGGCGGCGGCCAGCGCTTCTTTGTGAATGGGCGCGGTGACCACGGCCGCACCTTCGCCACGCAACAGGCATTGCACGGCGTGCTCGATGCAACGCGCCGCCGCCGCGCCGCAGCGTGCATCCACCCGGCCCCAGGGCAAACCGCTCAATCCAGTGGACAGGCCCGGCACCTGGATCACGGGCAGGCAGTTGGCGGGCACAGCGGCCAAGTCTGCTGGTTGGTCCACCACGGCCACTGGCAGCGCCAAACCAGTGGCCAGCAACGCCCGGCGCATGACAGCAACGTCACCCAACACCAGCGCGCCGGCCGCGTGGCCAGCGGCAAAGGCCTTGACGATGATTTCCGGGCCGATGCCGCAGGCGTCTCCCATGGTGATCAACAAAGGGCGTGCGTTCATGCGTTCATTGTGAAGCGCGTGGGGCGCCACGCTGAGCCCATGCGACCACGATAATCCGCCCCGTCTTCACTCACCCAAGCAGCTTCATGCGCAAGCTCTGGTTGTTGTTTGCCCAGGCCGTGACCGTGGCCCTGGGCGCCCTGCTGGTGGTGCAAACACTCAAGCCGCAGTGGCTGCCGCGCGCGGCTGAGCGCAGCGCGGCGCCGGCAGCGGCCACCGTGCCTGCTGCCGCACCACCGTTGGCTGCGGCAGCGCCGAGCGCGGCCCCGCACAGCTACCACGCCGCCGCGCAGCGCGCCGCCCCCGCTGTGGTGAGCATCGTGGCCAGCAAGGCGGTGCGTGGCCGCGGTGAGCAGACCGACGAGTGGTTCCGCTTCTTCTTTGGCGACAACGCGCCGCAGGCGCGCGGCCGGCCCCAGGTGGGCCTGGGTTCGGGTGTCATCGTCTCTGCCGAAGGCCTGGTGCTCACCAACAACCACGTGGTGGCCGGCGCTGACGAGATTGACGTCATGCTCAGCGATGGCCGCGAGGCCCGCGCCAGCGTGATCGGCACCGACCCGGAGACCGACCTGGCGGTGCTGAAGATCAGCCTGGACAAAGTACCCGTGATTGAATTCGGCCAGGCGCAGAGCTTGCAAGTGGGTGACGTGGTGCTGGCCATCGGCAACCCGTTCAACGTCGGGCAGACGGTCACCTCGGGCATCGTCAGTGCGCTGGGGCGCAACCGGCTGGGCTTGTCGACGTTCGAGAACTTCATCCAGACCGACGCCGCCATCAACCCCGGCAACTCCGGCGGCGCATTGGTCGACAGCGCCGGGCGCCTGGTGGGCATCAACACCGCCATTTTCAGCCGCAGCGGCGGCAGCATGGGCATTGGCTTCGCTATCCCGGCCGATGCCGCGCAGCAGGTGCTGACCAGCCTGGTGCGCGACGGCAAGGTCACGCGCGGCTGGATCGGCGTCGAGCCGCGCGACCTCACGGCCGACTTCGTGCAAGCCTTCAAGCTGCCGGTGAGCAGCGGCGTGCTCATCACCAGCGTGGTGGTCGATGGCCCGGCCGCCAGTGCCGGCATGCGCCCGGGCGATGTGGTGCTGCGCGTGCAGGGCGCGCCGGTGGCCAACACCGCGCAGTTGATGGCAGCCGTGGCCGCCTTGCCGCCGCGCGCCCAGGCGCGGCTGGATGTGCAACGCGGCGAGCGCGCGCTGGAGTTGCAGGTGACGGTGGCGCAACGCCCGCCGGTGCAGCGGCAGGTTCGCTGAGAAGATCGCTAAGAAGCGCCGGGTTTGCTTTCGCCTTCGGCTTCTGGCGCCTGTGTGTGCTTGATGAAGATCTGCGCCGCCCAGATGCCCACTTCGTACAGGATGCACATGGGAATGGCCAGCGCGAGCTGCGACACCACGTCGGGCGGCGTGATCACCGCGGCGATGATGAAGGCCACCACGATGAAGTAGCCGCGAAACGCGCGCAGCTTCTCGATGCTCACCACGCGCAGCCGGGCCAGCACCACCACCGCCACCGGCACCTCGAAGGCCGCACCGAAGGCGATGAACATGGTCATGACGAAGCTCAGGTAGGCCTCGATGTCGGGCGCGGCGGTGATGCTCTTGGGCGCGAAGCTCTGAATGAACTTGAACACCTGGCCGAAGACAAAGAAGTAGCAAAACGCCACACCGGCGAAGAACAGCAAGGTGCTGCTCACCACCAGCGGCAGCACCAGGCGCTTTTCATGGCTGTACAGGCCCGGCGCCACGAAGGCCCAGACCTGGTACAGCACGATCGGCAAGGCCAGCAAGAAGCCACACAGCAGCGTGATCTTCAGCGGCACGATGAACGGCGAGATCACGTTGGTGGCGATCAACGTGGCCCCGGGCGGCAACTGCGCCTTCAGCGGCGCGGCCAGCAGGTCATACAACTCACCCGGCCCCGGCCACACGGCCAGCAGTGCGAAGCCCACACCCACGGCCAGCATGATGCGCACCAGCCGGTCGCGCAACTCCACCAGGTGCGAGATGAACGGCGCTTCGGTGCCTTCCAGCTCGTCTTTCGGGCCTTCGCTCATGGAAGCGCTTTGGCGCGCGGCCGAAAGCGCGCCACCCGCGCCGCGCCCGAAAGCGCGCGTGTGCGCACACCGTTGCGTTGCTTGTACCAACTGGGCATGGCGCTGCGCTTCAGGCGCCAGTGCTTCTTCGGGTGTTTGTAGCTCGGCGGCGGCTCTTCCAGCGGCGCGTGGTAGGCGGATTCCAGCCCCTGGGTCGACGAGCTCCAGGTCGACTCGAACGCTGCGTTGGCCTGCGCGACTTCGCCCTGCACGGTTTGTTCAACGTTGCGCGCCGCGTCTTCGAACTGCGTCTTTACATTCTTCAGTTCTTCGAGTTCGATTGAGCGGTTCACTTCGGCCTTCACCTCGGCCACGTAGCGCTGCGCCTTGCCCAGCATGTGGCCCACGGTGCGGGCCACGCGCGGCAGTTTCTCAGGGCCGATGACGATCAGCGCCACCGCGCCGATGAGGGCGATCTTGTCGAAACCGAAGTCGATCATGCCGCGTGTTCAGCGCCAGCGCAGTTCACGCCGGTTCAGCTTTTGGTCTTGGCTTCAACATCGACCGTGTTGCGCGCGTCATGCGCCGGGCCCGGCACCTGCTGCGTGGGGGCGGCGTCGCCCGCGGCGGCATCGCCGCCCGTCTTCACGCCGTCTTTGAAGCCCTTGACGGCAGCGCCCAGGTCACTGCCCATGTTCTTCAGCTTCTTGGTGCCGAAGATCAATACCACCACCAGCAGCACGATCAACCAATGCCAAATGCTGAATGAACCCATGTCATCACTCCTGAAATGTCTTGCGTCGATTCTAGGCCGCGAGGATTCACCAACGCCGGCGGCTAACCCCGCAGCCAGGGCCTGGGGCCGCCCATCACATGCATGTGCAGATGCTGCACTTCCTGGTGCCCGTCGGGCCCGCAGTTGATGAGGGTGCGAAAGCCGTTTGTCACACCCAGTTCAAGCATCAGCCGTGGCGCCAGGGCCAACATGCGCCCGAGCATGGGGGCATGCTCGGGCGTGATGTCGTAGTGCGTGGTGATATGGGTCTTGGGGATGACCAGCACATGCACCGGCGCCCAGGGCGCGATGTCATGGAAGACGAGCAGTTCGTCGTCTTCATAAGCCTTCTTCGCCGGGATCTGCCCGGCGATGATCTTGCAGAAGATGCAGTTCGGCACAGCGCTCATGTTGGGCACATCGCGTTACGTGGGCATGGGCTGTTGACTGTTCAGGTTCATCCAGCCACGAATGACGCGGTAGAGGAACCAGACCGAAATGATGGCCCAGGCGATCCAGCCCGGAACGATGAATGCCAGCCACAACGGCGCGGTGATCAGGTACAGCCCGCCGGCCCACAGCACGCTGCGAATGCGCCAACTGAAGTGCGACTCCTGCCAGGTGCCCGCGGCATCGCCGCGCTTGACCACGTCGATGATGAACGCCACCAGCAGCAGCAGGGTGCTGGCCTGCGCGCCGGGCAGCACCGCGCCCACCGCCACGATGGTGTGCAGCAAGTAGCTGATCTGGCCCACGGTCTTGAGCGAGCTGTCACGCGCGCCCATGTCGACTACCTGGTTCATACACCCTCGCTTTCGCGGCCTTTGAGCTTGCGCGCGGCAAACTCTTCCAGCCCTGAGAGGCCTTCGCGCCGGCGCAGTTCCGCCAACACGTCAGCCGGTTGCAGGCCGAACTGTTCCAGCACCAACAGGGTGTGGAACCACAGGTCAGCCACTTCGTGCACCACCTTGGCGGTGTCGCCGTCCTTGCCGGCCATCACCACTTCGGTGGCCTCTTCGCCCACTTTTTTCAAGATGGCGTCGGCGCCCTTCGAAAACAAGCGCGCGACGTAGCTTTTTTCGGGGTCGCCGGCGCGGCGCTGCTGCACCACCTGGGCCAGGCGGGCAAGGGTGTCGTCGCTGGTCATGGTTTGGTGTAGATCTGCGCCGGCGGCTTGAGCACGGGTTCCACGGTCTGCCAGTCCTGGCCGTCGAGTCTGCGAAAGAAACAACTGTGGCGCCCGGTGTGGCAGGCGATGCCGGCAGCACCGGGCTCCTGGCCAAGTTGCGTGACCTTCAACAGCACCACGTCGGCGTCGCAATCGATGCGGATTTCATGCACCTGTTGAAAGTGGCCGGACTCTTCGCCCTTGTGCCACAGGCGCTGGCGCGAGCGGCTGTAGTACACCGCCTGGCCGAACTGCGCGGTGCGCGCCAACGCCTCGCGGTTCATGTAGGCGAACATGAGCACATCGTTGCTGCCCTGCTCTTGCGCCACCACGGGCACCAGGCCATCGGCGTCCCACTTCACTTCGTCGAGCCAGCTCATCGGGGCAGTGTAGCAATCACGCGCCGTGGGTGGCACCTGCGAAACCTTGCTCGGCGGCAAACCAGCGCAGCACCGGCAGCGTGCCCGGCAGCACGGGCGTCACCTGCACCGGCAAGGCCTGCCAGGCCATCTGCTGCGCTTCACGCATCTGCAACTCGCCCTGCCAGGCAAAGACCTTGCAGAAGTGCAGGCGCACGCGGGCATGCTCGTAGTCCATCAACTCAATCTTCCAGGGCAGCGCCGCGCCGATGGTGATGCCCAGTTCCTCATGCAACTCACGGCGCAGCGCCTGCTC
>JAYUPO010000507.1:0-2697 GCA_043760085.1 Burkholderiales bacterium | reverse complement strand
TCGCGATAGATGCGCATCATCTCCTGCTGCATTTCTTGCGGCTTGTCCTTCAGCCGCTCGCGCATGACCATCACTTTGGGGTTGATGGCCTTCATCTTGGCCATCGACTGGTAGGCCTTGGCATTGAGCCAGTAGAACGCGATCTTCAGCAGCACCACCAAGGCCACTATGGCCCAGCCCCAGTTGCCCAGGAAGCCGTGCAGCGTGCCCAGCAGCCAGAACAGCGGCTTGGCCAGAACGGTGAACCAGCCGTAGTCCTTCACCAGCTCCAGCCCGGGGGCCAAGGCCTCCAGCTTGTGCTCTTCTTGCGGGCCGGCAAACAGGGTGGCCTCTTGCGCCTTGGTGGCCCCCGGCGCCACCTCGCCCAGCGGCACGACCATGGCGATGGTGTAGTGGTTGTCGGCGACTTTCTGGGTGCGGTATTCGCGCGCCTGCTTGTCAGGCAACAACCAGGCCGAGGCGAAGTAGTGCTGCACCATGCCGACCCAGCCGTTGTCGGCGCTGCGCTCGATGTCGGCCTTGTTTTTGTCGATGTCCTTGAACTCCACCTTCTGGAACTTGCGCGCGTCGGTGTACACCGCCGGGCCGGTGAAGGTGAAGTAAAGCGAGCTTTCGCCTTCGGGCGGATTGCCGTCACGGGCGAGCTGCAGGTACAGCTGCGGCGTCACTGTGGTGGCGGAGTCGTTCGTGAACTCATGCTTCACGCCCACGGTGTACTGGCCGCGCGTGAAGGTGTAGATCTTGGCCAGGCGCCGGCCTTCAACGGGTGCGGACTCGAAGCGCACCAGCAACTGCCCTGCACCATCTTTCAGCACCCGCTCGGTGCTGGTCAGGGTCATGGGCGTGAGGTGGTTGGGCAGCGCCACGCCAGGCTGCGCCGTGACCAGCCCGGTCTGCGCCAGGTACAAGCGTTTGGGGCTTTGTTCGAACAACAACACGTTCTTCGTGGTGTCGTTCTGGTCGCGCTGCTTGAGCAACTCCAGCCGCACCAGGCTGGCGCCGGTACTGTCGAACGTGGCCTTGACCAGATCGGTGGTGATCTCCACCTTTTCGCCGCTGGGCGCCTGTGCGGCGGTGGGCGGTGTGGCGCTGCCCGTGGCGGCCGGCACGCTGCCTGGCGCAGAACCCGCCGGCACCACACTGGCGGGCGCCGGCACGCCGGCAGCCACCGAGGCTGCACCACCCGGCGCCGAGGCGCTGGCCGCGGGCTTCACGGGTGAGCCAAACAAGGTGGGCTGACCGTTGTGCTTGTTCCAGGCGTCGTACAGCAACACCAGCGACATGATGAAAACCACCCACAGCAGGGTGCGGCGCATATCGTTCATGAGTTCTTCTTCTCGATGGGGTCGCGTGCGGGCCGCAGCATGGCCCAGGCACAAAAGTGTTCAGGCACCGGGTCGCAGCCGCCCGCGCAGTACGGGTGGCAGCGGATGACGCGCCAGCCACCCAATGCCAGGCCACGCAGCGCGCCGTGACGCTCCAAGGCTTGCAAGGTATAGGCCGAGCAAGTGGGTTCGAAGCGGCAAGCGTTGCCCAGCCAGGGCTTGAGGAAGTAGCGGTAGCCGCGCACGGCACAGATCAACAGCCGGCCGGGCATGGTCAACAGCGCATGCAGGGCACTTTTCAGGCCACGCCAGCCGTTGCGCATCAACTGCACACCTGGCTGAACAAGCGTTCCAGCTCATGGCGCGCGGCGTCGCGCAATGCCGGCGAAGCGGCCGAAACATAGCGCTGGCGTGCGAACGGTGCGCGCAGCCGCACCAGCCACAGCCCAGGTGCCAGGCCATGCGCATGACGCTGTGCGGCGGCCCGCGCCTGGCGTTTGAGCAAGTTGCGAGTGACGGCGCGACGGGCATGGCGTTTCGGGATCATGCACCCCAGCAAGCGCGTTGCAGCAGAGTCATCCACAAGCGCCACCGCAGCGGTGGACAGGCCTGTGGATAAAACCTGAACAAGCGGTTCAGCGGGTGGTGTTTCAAGCAGCACTTCGCCCTGCCTCACATGATGAAGCGCGAAGTGAGCACTTCTTGAACATGGCGGCACGGCCAAAGCACGTTCGATGTCGGCCTTGTTGCGCAGGCGTGCAAGCATGCGGCGCCGTTGCGCTGGCGCTGGGAGCCTCAGACCGCCAGACGCTTGCGCCCCTTGGCGCGCCGGGCATTGATGATGGCGCGCCCGCCACGGGTCTTCATGCGAACCAGGAAGCCATGCGTGCGGGCGCGGCGGACCTTGGAAGGTTGGTAGGTGCGTTTCATGGGTCTCTTGCCTTTGGCCTGTGTTCCAGGCTTGTTGGAGTGGTGATGGGTGGGGCTTGCTGCTTCGCCGGGTGGCGCGCGACGTGGCCTGGTGCTTGGGCTTGGGCTTGAATCCAAACCCGCCCCACCAGAGCCCAACCAGCCCCACCACCTAACCCACTTAAATCAACGCCGCGCCGCGCGCTGCGCATGGCGAATCCGAAAAACCCGCGATTACAACAAAAACCGCGGCCCTGGTCAATGTTCAGACCATGACATGCGGCTGCCAGGACCCGGCGACCGGGGTGAATCCAAACCCGGCCGGGGTGGGCCAGGAACTGTGGATAACCGCTCACCGCTGGCTTCCCAGGCCCTTACAATTCCGCCCCCTCATGGCAGTTCTCCACAACAGCTCCTCGCCCGCGATGGCCCCCGATCTTTGGCGGCGTGGCTGCGAACGTCT
>JAYUPO010000506.1:0-6798 GCA_043760085.1 Burkholderiales bacterium | reverse complement strand
CGGCTCGATAGACTGTGCGCTTTGGCCAGATCAACTCGACCACCGCACAACATCACTTCGCGCCCGCTTCAGGCTCATACCTGGATTGGAAAATACTGAAAAAGGGGACGCTACCCTTTGATCTTCATTGCAATCTTCTTCCCCCGAATGGCCCCTGAATGGCCCGGGGGTCAAGCCTTGCTTCTTGCCTCCGGCCGCTCGACGGCCTCACGCGCCGTTATGATCGGGATGCCTGCAAAGCTGCCCATTGGCAAGAGGTCGCGCTTGTCGACCGAGGCGTTCAGATCGGCCTGGCCGGTGACGGCCGCGGCGATGACGTGATCGTCGTCGGGATCGGTCGGCACGACGCGTGGCACGTCAGCTGGCAGTACCACGACAGCCAGCCTGCGCAGATCATCGACGATGCCGTGCGGCGTGAGCTTGGCCTGACTGAGCCGTGCGGCGAACTTCTCCCGCGACAGCACCTCGCGCAATTCGGACAGCAGCACTTCGCTCGTGCAATGCTCGAACGCGCCGGCCTGGGCGCAATCGACCAGCCGCCGCGGCAACCCGGCCGCGATCACCCCTAAGACCAGCAGATTCGTTTCGAGAACAAAGCGCACCGATCAGGCGCCCTGCCCAGTGCGCCGTTCCTGCCGCGCCGCTTGAATCTCCGCGAATCGGCGGCACCATGAGATCCTTGACCTCATCTTGCCCGCGTGCTCAGTCCTTCCTTCAAGGTCGCAATTGGCGACCGTATCTAGAATCCCCCGATGCACTTTCTAGCCCGCGGCGCCGCCGCCCTGCTGGCCGCGTTCGCGTTGCACGCCCAGGCCCAAACCCCCGCCGCACCCAAGCCCGAAGCGCTGCAAGCGCCGGTCTCGGCCAGCGGCCAGCGCATTTTCGAAGGCAGCCGCACCCAACTGCTGCAAGTGCGCACGCTGTTGAAGGATCAGGATAGCCAGGCCTCGGTGGGCTCGGGCTTTCTGGTTGATGCCAGCGGGCTGGCCGTGACCAACTACCACGTCGTCAGCCAGTACGCGCTGCGCCCCGAACGCTACCGGCTGAGCTACACCCTGACCGAAGGGCGCACCGGGGTGCTGCAACTGCTGGGCATCGACGTCATCCACGACCTGGCCCTGGTGCGGCTGGTGCCCGCCGCCGGCAGCTTGCCCTTCACCGCCGCCCCCATGGCCTTCAGGCCGGTGGCGCAGGCCTTGTACAAGGGTGAGCGCATCTATTCGCTGGGCAACCCGTTGGACGTGGGTTTCGCGGTGGTGGAAGGCACCTACAACGGCCTGGTCGAACGCAGCTACCTGCCGCAGATCTTCTTTGGCGGCGCGCTCAACTCGGGCATGAGCGGCGGGCCCACGCTGGATGAAGCCGGCCGCGTGATCGGCATCAACGTGGCCACGCGGCGCGATGGGCAACAGGTCAGCTTCCTGGTGCCGGCAAACTTTGCGCAAGCGTTGCTGGACAGCGCCCGCAGCGCCGCGCCGCTGGTCAAGCCGCAGTATGAAGAGGTGACGCGCCAGCTCAAGGCGCACCAGGCCGGGCTGGTGGAGCGCTTCCTGGCGCAGCCCTGGCGCGGCGCCAACCATGCCCGCTACCGCGTGCCGGTGCCGCAGGAAACGTTTATGCGCTGTTGGGGCTCAACCAGCCCGCCGACCGACAAGTTCCTGAAGTTCGAGCGCAGCGATTGCACGATGGACCAAGCCGTCTTCGTCACCCCGTGGCTGCGCGCCGGTGCCATCACCGTGCGCCACGAAAGCTACGACGGCCAGCGCCTGGGGCCGCTGCGCTATGCGCAAAAGTACGGTGAGAGTTTTCGCAATGAAAGCTTCGGCGGCGGCCCGGGCGTGACCGCGCCGCGTTGCAAGGAAGGCTTCACTGACCGCGACGACCTGGCCCTGCGCACGGTGGTGTGCCTGTCGGCGCTGAAGCGCTTCGAAGGCCTGTTCAACCTGGCCGTGCTCACCACCACGGTGGACCACGCCACCCAGGGCGTGCAGGGCCGGCTCGATGCCTTTGGCGTCGAGTTCAACAACGCCATGCGGCTGACCGAGCATTACCTGCAAGGCTTCGCGTTGAACCAGAAGGTGGCGCCATGAGACCGCCGAGCCGCAGGGTGCCCCAATGACCGCGCCGCGCGTGGCACTCATCGAACTGCTCGACACCGAAGGCCGGGTGACCCAGGCCTTTGATGTCACCGCCTGGCCCGTTCGCCTGGGCCGTGCGCTGGACAACGAATTGGTGCTGCACGACCCGCAGGTGGCGGCGCACCACGCCACGCTGGATGTTGATGTTGCCGGCGCGGTGACGCTGCGCGTGGGCGCCAGCCGCAACGGCGCGCGCATCGTGCACGGCCATGCCCTGCTGCCGTTGGCCGCGGGCGAGCAAGCCACGCTCGAACCGCTGGCGCGCTGGCAACTGGGCGCCAGCCTGCTGCGTGTGCGCCGGCTGCAAGACCCCTTGCCGGCCGAAGCTGCGCAGGCCGGCGTGGCACAGCAGGCGCCGCGCTGGTTGCTGCCGGCGTTGGCCGCGGCCGCACTGGCCTGGATGGGCATCACGCTGTGGCTGGGCAACACTCCCGATTCAGGCTGGGAAGACTACGTGCCCGCGCTGCTCAGCGCCGCCGGTGGGCTGGCCGTGTGGGGCCTGCTGTGGGGCCTGGCGTCCAAGCTGTTCACGCACCGCTTTGTCTTCACGCCGCACCTGCGCCTGGCGCTGGGTTTCAGCCTGGCCATGTTAGCCAGCGAGCTGGCGCTGTCGATGCTGGCCTTTGCGTTCGACTGGCCCTGGGCCAGCCGCGTGCGCCCCCTGGTGCTGCTGGCCCTGGGTGCGGCGCTGGTGGCCCGGCATCTGCGCCTGGTGCTGCCGCTGGCCTGGCGCCATGTGCAAGCCGTGGTGGTGCTGCTGGCCGTGCTGACCGCCGGCGTGCAAATGGCCATGCTGTGGCAGCGCAATGAACGGCTGGTGGATGAGCTGTACGCATCCACCCTGCTGCCCCCGGCCTGGCGCTTGGTGGGGGCGAGCTCGCCGCAAGCCTTGGTGCAAGACCTGCGGGGGCTGGAAAAACCGCTGCTCGAAAGCGCGCGCAAGGCGGCCGAAAAAGACTTCGAGCCTTGACGGGTTTGCCGGCTGACGAACCGCGCGCCGCCAGCCGCAAACCTTGACGGACAATGCGCCGCGCGCGCCGCCGCGGCGCGTTTCGTTCAGTGCGCCCCGGCGCAAACACCTCAACACCCCGGAGACAAACAATGAGTTTTGCCAAACTGCTGCTCGCCTTTGGCGCCACCGCAGCCTGCCTGAGCACCGGCGCTTTCGCCGCTACGTTCAACCTGAAACTGGGCCACGCCGTCAACACCACCGACGGGCAACACGCCGCCGCCGTGAAGCTGGCCGAACTGGTCAAGCAGCGCAGCAACGGTGAGGTCGAGATCACCATTTACCCGGCCAACCAGCTGGGCAACGACGCGGCCATGATCAACGGCGTTCGCGGCGGCACGATCGACATCGTGTCCAGCGGTGCTTCCAACTACAACGGCATCGTCGCCAACACGGCGGCCATGGAGCTGCCCTTCGTCTTTCGCAGCGCCCAGCATGCCTACACGGTGCTTGACGGCGCGGTAGGCAGCGGCGTGCTGGGCGAACTGGCGCCGCACGGCCTGAAGGGCCTGGCCTACTGGGAAAACGGCTGGCGCGCGTTCACCAACAACAAGCGCGCGGTGCGCACGCCCGACGACCTGAAGGGCCTGAAGATCCGCTCCACGCCCAACCCGTACCACATCCAGGCGTTCAAGTTGCTGGGCATGAACCCGTCGCCGATGCCGATCTCCGAGCTCTACACCGCGCTGGAAACAGGCACCTTCGACGCGCAAGAACACCCGATCAACGTCACCTGGTCGTCGAAGTTCTACGAAGTGCAAAAGCACCTGACGGTGAGCAACCATGTCTATTCACCGCTGATCCTGGCCATGAACAAGGCCAAGTTCGACAGCCTGCCGGCCAACGTGCAGACCATCGTCGTCCAGGCCGCGCGCGAGGCCGCCGCTTACCAGCGCGACCTGAATGCGCAAAACGCCGGCAAGGTGTTGGCCGAGCTGAAGAAGTCGGGCATGCAGGTGGTGGAAAACGTGGACATGGCGCCGTTCCAGAAGATCGTTTCCGACGCCATCGCCAAGACCTTTGCAGAGAAAAACGGCCCGGCGCTCTTGCAGGCCATTGCGGCCACAAAGTAATCATCCGGTTGTAGGCGAGCCGCATGAAGGCGCTTAACCGGCTGTTCTTTCGGCTCGCCGAAACGCTGCTCGTGCTGCTGCTCAGCGCCATGGTCGTCATGGTGTTCGGCAACGTCGTGTTGCGTTACGGCTTCAACTCGGGGCTCGACTTCTCCGAAGAACTGTCGCGCTTCTTCTTCATCTGGATCACCTTCCTGGGCGCGATCATCGCGATGCGCGAAAACGCCCACCTCGGCCTGGACACGCTGATCCGCGTGCTGCCGCGCGCGGGCAAGAAGTTCTGCTTCGGCCTGTCGAACGCGCTGATGCTCGGCTGCTGCGCCTTGATGTTCTACGGCACCTGGCGCCAGCACCAGATCAACGCCACCACGATGTCGGCGGTGACCGGCCTGCCCATGATCTGGGTCTATGGCGTGGGCTACGTCGCCAGCCTGGCCATGGGTGCGCTGATCGCGGCCAACCTGTTCAAGCTGGCCACCGGCCGCATCACCGACCGTGACCTGATCCAGGTGCATGACTCGGAAGAAGACGCGCTGGCGCATGTGGCGGCAGACGTCCAAGCCCAGACCAAAGCGGATACCAAGGCGGCGTTGCGGTGACGATCCTCGTCTTCGTCGTCTCGCTGCTCGGCGCCATGGCGCTGGGCATGCCGCTGGCCTTTTCGCTGCTCGTCTCGGGCGTGGCGCTGATGCTGCACCTGGATCAGTTCGACACGCAGATCGTGTCGCAGAACCTGATCAGCGGTGCCGACAACTTTCCGCTCATGGCGGTGCCGTTCTTCATGCTCGCCGGCGAGTTGATGAACGCCGGCGGCATGAGCCGGCGCATCGTCAATTCGGCCATGGTCTGGATCGGCCACTTCAAGGGCGGGCTGGGCTACGTGGCGGTGTTTGCCGCGCTGGTGATGGCCAGCCTGTCGGGCTCGGCGGTGGCCGACACCGCGGCGCTGGCGGCGGTGCTGATGCCGATGATGCGCAAGGCCGGCTACCGCATGGATCGCTCGGCCGGGCTGATTGCGGCCGGCGGCATCATCGCGCCGGTGATTCCACCGTCGATCGGTTTCATTCTGTTCGGCGTGATCGGCGGCGTGTCGATCTCCAAACTCTTCCTGGCCGGCATCGTGCCCGGCCTGTTGATGGGCCTGGCGCTGGTGATCACCTGGTGGCTGGTGGCGCGCAACGACCGGGTTGAGGTGGCGCCCAAGGTGCCGATGCGTGAACGCCTGCGCGTCACCGCCGACGCCTTCTGGAGCTACCTGCTGGCCTTCACCATCATCGGCGGCATGAAGGCGGGCATCTTCACGCCCACCGAGGCCGCCGTGGTGGCGGTGGTGTACTCGCTGCTCGTGGGCCTGTTCGTGTACCGCGAGATCAAGCCCGCGCAGCTTTACGGCATCGTGCTGGCAGCGGGCAAAACCTCGGCCATCGTGATGTTCCTGGTGGCCGCGGCGCTGGTGTCGGCCTGGCTCATCACCGTGGCCAACATCCCGAGCCAGATCGTCACGCTGATGCAGCCCTTCATCGACAACAAGACGCTGCTGATGGCGATGCTGATGCTGCTCGTGGTGATCGTGGGCACCGCGCTGGATTTCGCGCCCACCGTGTTGATCCTCACCCCCGTGCTGATGCCGCTGGTGCGCCAGGTGGGCATCGACCCGGTGTACTTCGGCGTGCTGTTCATCATCAACAACGCCATTGGCCTGCTCACGCCGCCGGTGGGCACGGTGCTCAACGTGGTGTGCGGCGTCGGCCGCGTGCCGATGCATGACGTCATCAAAGGGGTGTGGCCCTTCCTGCTGTCGCAACTGATCGTGCTGGCGCTGTTGATCGCCTTCCCGGCCATCGTGATGGTGCCGCTGCGCTGGCTGTTGCCCTGAGCCCCCGCGGTCCGCGGCCGCCCGCACCCTCTCTGCACGCCCCAGGTCTTCGAGCTGCCGGCGCAGGATCAGCGCCGACTCGATGACTTCGCCACGGCTGGCGCGGTTGGCCACGATCACTGGCAGCTTTTCCATGTGCTGCTTCTTCAAGGCCAGCGCGTCCACGAAGCTGATGATGTTGCTGTTGTTGCGCGGTGTGGAGGTCAGGTCGAGGATGCGCCGTCGCTGCCCACCCGCACGCCTTTGCTGGCCCAGTAAGCCTTGAAGGCTTGCGCGAGGTTCGGTGTCGTGTCCAGCACCTCCAGATAAGCAGCCAGATCAGCCAGCACCCTGGCCTGGTAATCCTTCAATTCCGTGCAGGCTGTTCCAGCACTGGCGTCATCTCGGCCAGCAGCGTCTCGGGCGCAATGTCCTGCTCATTCGGCCAGGTCACTGCGCCGAGAACGACACCGACGCGGTTGAAGTAGCCCACGTCTTTCAGCTCTCGGAAAACGCCGTGGTCAAGGTACGGCGTCATGTTGAAAACGCCCCGTTTGCCGCCTTCCGTCTCCACATACAGACGGTAGTCGGGCAGGGGTTTGATAGTCTTAACATCCCAATGCATGGCACACCTCACAAGGGTTCAATTTTGTAGGGCAACTCGCCGTTGGCAGCCAATTCCCAATCGGCCACCAACTCGTCGCGGTGCAGTTCGATCCAGGC
>JAYUPO010000505.1:0-20740 GCA_043760085.1 Burkholderiales bacterium | reverse complement strand
ACCTTCGCTGAACACCCAGTTGACGCTTTTGTAGTGGAGCGTTTTGCTTGCGCTCCTATACAAATCAATCACTTACGCGATTAGCTGTCGAACTCGGGATTCCACGGCCAGCGATTGCGTCATCGCATTCAACCCCGCCTTGGCCATGGCCGAAGGCACGGTGAAGGGCGAGCCGTTCCAGACCCAGGTGGTGAGGATGCTCACCACGCTGGCATGCTGGCCCTGCGCCAGCCAGCGTTTGCCGCAATCGAGCGTGACGAAGAAGCTGCCACGGAACACGATGTTGGCGATGGCGTCAAAGGCGCGCGGTGAGAGATCTTCGGTGCGGCTGATGAAGTTGCCGGCGGCGTTGTTGACGAGGCCGGTGAGGGCGCCGCCATCGGCCCAGATGGCATCGAGCATTTCGGTGATGACCTCGGGGTGGCGAATGTCGCAGGCCAGGCCGGTAACCTTGCCACCGCTGCTGCCCGCATGCGCTTCGTTCAATTCGGCCGCGGTCTGTTCCACCACCGCGCCGCGGCGGCCGCAGATGTAGACCTGCGCGCCCAGCAGCAGCAGCGCCTCTGTCATCACCCGGCCCAGGCCGGTGCCGCCACCGGTGACGAGGATGCGCTGGCCTTGCATCAGGCCGGGTTTGAAGGCGAGGTCTTCGAGGTTCATGGCGTTCCCGTCAATCGAAAAGTTTGGCGTGCTGCAAGCGCAACTCGCGCTTGAGCAGCTTGCCGCTCGGGTTCTTGGGCAGGCTCGCTGCAAAGACGATGCGCTTGGGCGCCTTGAAACTGGCTAACTGCGCGTTGCAGTGGGCCAGCACTTGTGGCTCGGTCAACGCAGCGCCTTCCTTCACCACCACCACGGCCACCACCGCTTCCACCCAGCGCGGGTGCGGCAGGCCAATGACGGCTACTTCGCTCACCCCCGCCAGCTTGTACAGCGCTTCTTCCACCTCGCGGCTGGCGACGTTTTCGCCACCCGTCTTGATCATGTCTTTCTTGCGGTCGACGATGGTGATGAAGCCTTCATCGTCGATGGTGGCCAGGTCGCCCGAATGAAACCAGCCGCCTTCGAAGGCGGCCTTCGTGCGCTCGTCATCATGAAAGTAGCCCTGCATGAGCTGGGGCGAACGGTGCACCACTTCGCCCACTTCGCCCGGCGCCACATCGCGCATGTCATCGCTCACCACGCGCGTTTGCACATTCAGCACGGCACGCCCGCAAGAGCCGGGTTTGCGCAGTTGATCGTCCGGCCCGAGCATGGTGGCCAGTGGTGCGATCTCGGTCTGGCCATAGAGGTTCCAGAACTGCACGTCGGCCAAGCGCCGGCTCAGTTCACGCAGCACTTCCACCGGCATGATGGAGGCGCCGTAATAGCCCTTGCGTAGCGCGCTCAAATCGGTTTGATCGAACAGCGGCGAGCGCAGCAACGCGATCCACACCGTGGGCGGCGCGAAGAAGGAAGTGATGCCTTTAGCCTGCAACAACGGCAACAAATTCTCTGGCGTGGGCAGCGCGGTGATGTGGCTGGTGGCGCCGCAATACAGCGCCGGGCCAAGGAACACGTCGAGCTGCGCGCAGTGGTACAGCGGCAGGGCATGCAGCATCACATCGCCCTGCGCAATGCTGGCGTCGACCAGGCAGCTCACGTACTGCCAGGCAATGGCGTCGTGCGTGAGCATGGCGCCCTTGGGCAGGCTTTCGGTGCCGCTGGTGTAGACGATTTGCGCCAGATCGCCGGCGGCCAGATCCACTTCGGGCGGCGCGGCGGACCACGCCGCCAGCTCATCGAATGTGACCATGCCTGGCACGGGCAACGACGCCGCTTCGCTGGGCAGCCAGATGAATTCGCGTACTGCCGTGCCTTGCGCCGCGGCGCGTGCCAGCTCGGCCAGGCCGCTGTCGGTGGCCAGCAGTTGCGCGCCCGAATGGCCGAGGATGAAGCGCGCTTCATCGGGCTTCAACATGAAGTTGATGGGCACCAACACCGCACCCAGGCGCGCCAGTGCGAAACGCAGCGCCGCGAAGGCGTGCGAGTTGCGCGCCAGCACGGCCACGCGGCCCCCTTTGGCCACGCCGCGTTGCGCCAGGCCGGCGGCCACGCGGGCGCACAGGGCATCGAATTCGGCGTAGGTGTAGTGGTGGGCGCCGCAGCTCACCGCCAGTTTGCCCGGCGTGCGGCAGGCGCTGCGGTGCAGCAGGTCGGCCAGCGTCTGGCGGTGGGTGATGGGGGTTGGCGTGCTCATTTCAGTGGTCCTGTTCAGCAGAATGTTTCGTCATGCAAGGCGCGCCGGCGCCAGCGCAGCCGGCACCACGCCCTGTTCGCGCAACAGATCGGGCAGCGGTGTGCCACGCAACAGGCTATCAGCCAGCAGCGCCGCACCGGCCGCACTTTGAATGCCATATCCGCCCTGCCCGACAAGCCAGAACAGGCCCGGCACCTGCACATCATGGCCAACAACCAGCTCACCATCCGGCGCAAAACTGCGCAGCCCGGCCCAGGTGCGCGTAGGGCGGCGAATGGCGAGCGTGGTCATGGCTTCGATGCGCGCAATGCCGGTGGCGATGTCGATCGCTTCGGGTTGCACGTCGTGCGCGGGCACGTCGTCGGCGTTAGCGGGCGAGCCCAGCAATTGGCCGGCATCGGGCTTGAAGTACCAACTGTCGTCGATGGCGCACACGGTGGGCCAATGCCTTGCATCGACACCCTCTGGTGCCATGAAGCAAAACGCGCTGCGGCGGCGCGGCTGCACACCCAGGGGCTTGGCGCCCATCATCACCGCTACGGCATCGGCCCAGGCGCCGGCCGCGTTCACCACCTGTTTGGCGCGCAAGGCCTGGCCGTTGGCGAAGCGCAATTCCCACGCGCCGCCCACGTGCCGCGCCGCCACCAGCTCGTGTGACGTGAGCAGCGTGCCGCCCCGGCGCTTGAAGCCGCGCAGGTAAGCGCTGTGCAGGGCGTGCACGTCGATGTCCATGGCATCAACCTCGTACAGCGCGCCGGCCACCTGCTCGGGCCGCAGGCAAGGCGCGTGCAAAAGCGCCTGCTCGCGCGTGCAGCATTCGAGCGCCGTGCCCGTGGCTTGCAACTCGGCTTGTACCCTGTTCAGCACGGCCAACTGGCCCGGCGCGGCCACATAGAGCACGCCGCGCGGCGCGAGGACGGGTGTGGGCGTGAAGCCTTCAGGCGGTGCTTCATAGAAGCTGCGGCTGGCCCGAGTCAAGGCCCGCACCATGGGCGGGCCGTAGCTGGCCATGAACATCGCTGCCGAGCGGCCGGTGCTGTGGTAGCCGGGCTGTTCTTCGCGCTCAACGAGCACCACGCGCGCATGTTCAGCCAGCCGCCAGGCGAGCGAGGCGCCGGCAATGCCGGCACCGATGAGGGCGATGTCGAAAGACTCCATGGGGTGCGTCACGGCGCCGTGCGTCAGCGCCTCGTGTTTACTGCGAAGCAGGTTATCACCGAGCACCCTGGCGCCTGTTCACCGGCTTGCGTCATGCGGGTACACGCCCCAGTGCATACTTTCTAATCATTTCAAATCATCGTCTGAGCAGTCCCTTTCACTCAGCTGGTTTTCTCGATTTAATCTTCTCAATAATCGCCTCATAATCACGTGTGCGCCCGCGCAATCAAACCTCTCGTGACCAGCTTGCCACCGTGCTGGCGCGGCGTGCCGCGGCCAGCGCTTCCGAACTGGCCACGCAGCTCGGTGTGAGCGTGCCAACGTTGCACCGGATGTTGCAGGAACAGGGCAGCGCGATCATTGCCACGGGCCAGGCCCGCCGCACGCGCTATGCACTGCGCCGGCCGCTGCGTGGCAGCCTGAGCGAGCTGCCGCTGTATGCGGTGGATGCAGCGGGCCGTGCCAGCCTGGTGGCACACCTCGCACTGATCCACCCACAAGGCTCGTGCATGAGCCTGGCCGGCACCGGTTGGCCCGTGCCTGAGGAGTCGCGTGACGGCTGCTGGGGCGGCCTGCCCTACCCTTTGATCGACATGCGCCCCCAGGGCTACCTGGGCCGGCAACTGGCACGAGCCGAGCATCGTGCCCTGGGCGTGCCGGCCAACCCGGATGAGTGGAGTGATGATGACGTGGCGCACGTGCTCAGCCGCATCGGCCACGACGTGAGTGGCAACCTGATCCTGGGCAACCCGGCCTTCGAACATTGGCAAGCTGGCAAGCTTGTGCTCCCGCAACCCATCAAGCTGCGCGCCATCGGCCGTGCCTACGCGCGGCTGGCCGAGCAGGCCATTGGGGCTGGCGTGCCAGGTTCCAGCACCGCGGGCGAGTTCCCCAAGTTCCCGGCGCTGCGTGAACTGGCTGGCAGCGCGACGCCGCACGTGCTGGTGAAGTTCTCGGGCGCCGACGGCTCACCCGCCGTGCAGCGCTGGGCCGACCTGCTGGTGTGCGAGCACTTGGCACTGGAATACGCCGCCACCTTGCCACACGTGGCCAGCGCACGCAGCCGCGTGTTAACGCAAGGCGGCCGCACGTTCCTGGAAGTGGAGCGCTTCGACCGCCACGGCCCGTTCGGCCGCAGCCCGCTCGTCAACCTGGGCACACTGGATGCCGCACTGCTGGGCAGCGGCACGGCCGATTGGACACGCCTGGCCAACCGCCTGCACGCCGCGGGTTGGCTCGGCAGTGACGACGTGGCGCGCATCAACCACCTGTGGTGGTTCGGCCGCCTCATCGCCAACAGCGACATGCATACGGGCAACCTCAGTTTCAGGCCGCATGGCCATTTCGGCGCGCTGACCCTGGCGCCGGTCTACGACATGTTGCCCATGCTCTATGCACCTCTGCCGGGTGGCGAGGTACCCATCACCGAATTCGAACCACCGCTGCCATTGCCGCCGCAACGCGCCATGTGGCTGGCGGCCTGTGGCGCGGCGATCGCGTTCTGGCAAAGGGCAGCCAGCGACGGCCGAGTCAGTGAAGAGTTTCAGCGCGTGTGCGAACGCAATGCGCGGGCGCTGGCGAAACGGGCGGAGCAGGCGTGATGCAAATGAGCGAAGAAACTCGGGTGCAAAGTCAGCGCCGTTGGGCCAGACCACGGCGCGAAGCAGGTAACGGCGCTCGTTTGCCGAATCAAATGATCAACACATCAGGCGGCGCGGCCACGCGGAGTGAAAACTAAACTCGGTGCAATGTCCCGCCGAGTTGTCGCCATCTTTGCCAACATTGCGGCCACCGCTTGGGCCGCCCTGCGCCACCGCGCCCGCTGCCTGCCCCCCGCCACCCAAGGCATGCTGCTCGTGGCCGCATCAGGCATGATTTTTTGCGTGCTCAACGCGCTGATGCGCCTGCTGGCCCAAGACATGCCCGCCATGCAAAGCCAGTTCCTGCGCTACGCCCTGGGCCTGGTGGTGTTGGCGCCGTGGTTGTGGCGCGATGGGCTGGCGGCGTACAAGCCGCAATCGGTGCGCGGGCAGTTCGCGCGCGGTGCCTTTCACTCAGCGGGCCTGGCGCTGTGGTTCATCGCCTTGCCGCGCATTCCGCTGGCCGACATGACGGCCATTGGCTTCACCACCCCGATCTTCGTGATGATCGGCGCCTACCTCTTTCTGGGCGAGGTGATGCGCTGGGAACGCTGGCTGGCCGCGGCCGTGGGCATGGCGGGTGTGTTGATCGTCGTGGGGCCGCAGCTTTCAGGCAGTGGCGGCGTGGATCATCTGATCATGCTGGCTTCAGCGCCGATGTTTGCAGCCTCGTTCCTGATCACCAAGGCACTCACCCGCCATGAACGCGCCGGCGTGATATTGATGTGGCAGGCCATCACCGTGAGCCTGATCAGCCTGCCGCTGGCGCTGTGGGCCTGGCAGTGGCCCAGCGCGTGGCAGTGGCTGGGCTTCTTGCTGTGCGGCGTGCTGGGCAGCGCCGGCCACTATGCGCTGACCAAGGCCTTCAGCCTGGCCGACATCTCGGCCACGCAAAGCCTGAAGTTCCTGGACCTGGTGTGGTCAGCGCTGATGGGCTGGCTGATCTTTGCCGATGTGCCCACCAGCACCACGCTCATCGGCGGCGCCGTGATCTGCACCGCGACGATCTGGATCGCCGGGCGCGAATCGCGGCGCGTGAATTGAAACGTTAACCCACCACCACTTCGCTGATCTGGATTTGCGGCTGCAAGTCGGTGTAGTTGGGAATGTCGCCCATGATCTCGGCCGCATGCGGGCCGAAGCCGGTTTGAAAGTCTTCCACCGTGTTGCAGTAGACGTGGCACATGCCCACGTATAGCGCCGGCGCACCGGGCGCGCCGCCGGCCAGGCCTTTGTCGATGGTGTAGCGCACGCACTTGTCGCCCATGCGCGCCTTGAGCAAGGGCATGTGCTTGTCGCGGTAGTAGGCGTGGTCGAAACGGGCGCCGGGGGTGTTGGGGTACATCACGCTGACTTTGATCATGGTGTTGCTCCGGGTTGGTTGAGGCTCATGCAGCTTACTGTGCACTCATCCCTTCGCCCATGCGGATTGCCCCACCCGGCGCCCAGGCCGGGTTGAAACTCACCGCGCCAGGCAGCAGCAACACCACGGTCGAGCCCAACAGAAAGCGGCCCATTTCGGCACCGCGTTCCAGCCGCACCTGGCCGCTCGCATAGGCCCATTCGCGCAACTGGCCTGGCCGCGGCGGGCTCACCACACCGTGCCACACCGTGGCCATGCTGCCCACGATGGTGGCGCCCACCAGCACCAGCACGAAGGGGCCGTGCTGGCCTTCGAACACGCACACCACGCGCTCGTTGCGCGCGAACAAACCCGGCACGCCGCGCGCGGTGGTGGGGTTGACCGAGAACAACGCGCCGGGCACGTGGATCATGCGGCGCAGTTCGCCCGCGCAGGGCATGTGGATGCGGTGGTAGTCGCGTGGGCTGAGGTACAGCGTGGCGAAGCTGCCGTGGCTGTATCGGGCAGCCAGTTCGGCGCTGCCGCCCACCAGGGCCGTGGCGCCGTACGTGTGGCCCTTGGCCTGGAAGATCTGGCCGGCCTCGATGCGGCCGAATTGGCTGATGGCGCCATCCACCGGGCACAGCCAGGTCGCACTCGCCAGCGGCCGGGCATCAGGCTTCAATGCGCGAGTGAAGAAGTCATTGAACGTGTTGTAGGCCGTGATGTCGCTTTGCGCCGCCTCGGCCATGTTCACGCCGTAGCGCGCCACGAAGCGGCGGATGATGCCGGTGGTGATCTCGCCGCCACGAAACCCCGCCACCATGCCGGCAAAGCGTGTGAGCGCCTGCTTGGGCAGCAGGTATTGCGGCAGTACGGCAAGCTGTTCGTCAGAAAACATCACAGTCATCCATGGTGCCAAGCGCCACGCACGCAGCAGGTGATCTGGTCGGCCAAGCGAACACCGCGGAGCCGGCTATGCCGGTCCGCTGGTGTTGCCCCCTTGAGGGGGCGCGCGAAGCGCGTAGGGGGTGGTTCAATTTACGCTTCGTTGTTCAGGCGCAGGCCCGGGATGGGCCAGTTGTCGATGGCGATCAATTTGCCGGTAGCTGAGAGCGTGACGAACAACGTGCGCAAGTCCGGCCCGCCGAAGCACAGGTTGGTGACCATCTTGTCGGGCAGCGGCACATGCTGGATGCGTTGCCCGTCGGGCGCCACCACGGTGATGCCGCCGTGGATGAGCGTGGCCACATAGCAGTTGCCGGCGGCGTCCAGGGCCATCGAATCAAAGCGCTGAAACTGCCCGCCGGGCGAGGCGCACAGCAGCCGCCCGCCGTTCGGCGAAGGCCAGGGCAACAGCGCCAGCTCACCTGGAGCGTTAACCGGGTAGGCCCACAGCCGCGCGCCGGCGGTTTCAGCGTAATACAGCGTGCCGCCATCGGGCGACAGGGCCACGCCGTTGGGCGTGAGCGCCGGGCCGGCCACGCGCCGGGCGGTGCCGGCGGTCACGTCGGCATAGAACACGCCACCCAAATCCATCTCGGTGCGGCGGGTCTTGCCCAGATCGGTGAAGTACAGGCCGTCCACCGCGTCGAAGACCAAATCATTGGGGCCGCGCAGGCCCAGGCCATCTACCGTATCAAGCAGGCGTTCAGCCTTGCCGGTGCTCAGGTTCACCCGTTCGATGCGCCCGCCGCTGTAGTCGGCCGCTTGCCCCACGGGCGTCAGGCTGCCGTCGTGCTGGCGGTGCCAGTCAAAGCCGCCGTTGTTGCACACGTACACCGCGCCGTCGGGCCCGATGGCCGCGCCGTTGGGGCCGCCGCCGAGCTTGGCCACCACTTCAATGCGCCCATCGGGCAGCACGCGGCTGAGCGTGCCGCGCGCAATTTCCACCACCAGCACCGAGCCATCGGCCAACGCCACCGGGCCCTCGGGGAATTGCAGGCCAATAGCAACTTCGCGGAACTTCAGCTTGGGTTTCATACGATCTTGCTTTCCTTGCCGGCCCAATACTCGTCGCGCAACAGGCGCTTGTAGAGCTTGCCGGTGGGGTGGCGCGGCAGCTCGGCACGAAAGTCGATGCTGCGCGGGCACTTGATGGGCGAGAGCTGGGTGCGGCAGAAGGCGATCAGCTCGGCTTCCAGTTGCGGCCCGGCCTGCGCCATGCTGCGCGGCTGCACCACGGCCTTGACCTCTTCACCAAACTCGTCGTTTGGCACGCCGAACACCGCCACGTCGATCACCAACGGGTGCGTGACGAGCAGGTTCTCGGCTTCTTGCGGGTAGATGTTGACGCCGCCCGAAATGATCATGTGGGCCAGGCGGTCGGTGAGGTAGAGGTAGCCGTCGGCGTCAAGCCGGCCGATGTCGCCCAGCGTCGTCCAGCCTTGTGCATTGCGCGCGCCGGCCGTCTTACCTGGATCGTTATGGTAGGCATAGGGCTTGCCGTCAGAAAAGTAGACGACGCCGGTTTCGCCCACTGGCAACTCAACGCCAAGTTCATTGCAGATGCGCGCCTGGCCGACCACGCTCTTGCCCACCGTGCCCTTGTGCGCCAGCCACTGTTCGCTGTTGCACAGCGTCATGCCCATGCCTTCGGTGCCGGCGTAGTACTCCCAGATCTTCGGCCCCCACCAGCGGATGATGTCTTCCTTCACCGGCACCGGGCAGGGTGCGGCGGCATGGATCACGCAGCGCAGGCTGCTCACGTCTGCCGCGGCGCGGGTGGCGGCATCAAGCTTCAGCGCCCGCACGAACATGGTGGGCACCACCTGCGTATGGGTGATGCGCTGTTCGCTGATCAATTGCAGGAAGCGCGCGGCATCGAAATGCTCCATCACCACCACCGTGCCGCCCAGCGCCAGCACGCGCATGCAAAAGCGCAGCGGCGCGGCGTGGTACAGCGGGCCGGGCGAGAGGTACACCGTGCCGGGCCCCATGCCGAACACGCCGGCGCAAATTTTCGCCAGGCTGCCCACGTAGGCGATGTCGTCGGACTCAGCGGCCACCATCACGCCCTTGGGCCGGCCCGTGGTGCCCGATGAATACAGCATGTCGCCACCGGCCGTTTCATCGGCAATCGGCGTTTCGGGCTCTGCGGCCATGGCGTCTTCGAGCGCGGCATGGCCAGGCGCGGTGGCATCGAGCATGAAGCGGTGCAACACGTTTGGCGTCTGGCCGAGCAGATCGTGTGCCACGCCGGCCAGCGCGGGCGACGTGATGAACAGCTTGGCGCCGCAGTCGTTGACGATGTAGGCGGCCTCGCCCACCGTGAGCCGGCTGCTCATGGCGGTGAAGATCAGGCCGCTGCGCTGCGCGGCCCAGCAAATCTCGAAATAGCGCGGGTGGTTCTCCAACAGCAGCGCCACATGGTCACCGGCCTTCAGGCCCAAACGGCGGAACAAATGCGCGAGCTGGTTGGAGCGCGCTTCAAGCTGCGCATAGCTGACTTCCAGGCCGCTGTCGGCCATGCGCCAGGCCACCTTGTTGGGCGTTTGGCTGGCGATGATCTTTGGGTGCATCGGCTTTCCTGTTCAATATGCCGTTAACAAACTTCAGTGAACGCGCTCCACCGCATGGCCACGCTGGTGGATGGCACGCACGATCTCATCGACATGCTCGTTGCCGCGGGTGCGCACCACAACGTCAATCTGCACATGCTCAACAGAAAGCGTGGTGAACGCGCGCTGGTGTTGCACTTCGTCGATGTTGGCACCCAGCTCACCCAGCAGCAGCGCCACTTCGGCCAGGGCGCCGGGCACGTCGCGCACCACCACGCGCAGGCGCGCCAGGCGGCCCGAGCGCACCATGCCGCGTTCAATGATCTCGGCCAGCACCAGCGGCTCGATGTTGCCGCCCGACAGCACCAGCCCCACCTGCCGCCCGGCAAAGCGTTCGCGGTGGCGCAACAGCGCGGCCAGGCCCACGGCGCCGGCGCCTTCGACCACGGTTTTCTCAATTTCGAGCAGCAGCACGATGGCCTGTTCGATCTCGTCTTCGTTCACCAGCACGATGTCCTCGAACATCGCTTGCATCAATTCCAATGCGGCCACGCCGGGGGTTTTGACGGCAATGCCGTCAGCCACCGTGGCTTGTCCTATGGGCTTGGCGGTTTGGCCTGGCGCGTGGCGTGCGTTCCAGGCCGCAGCAAAGCGTTCAGTTTGCACGCCGAAGATCTGCATGCCGGGTTTGAGCGCGCGCGCCGCCACCGCCATGCCAGCGGCCAAGCCGCCGCCACCCACGGGCAGCACGAGGGTGTCGAGCTGCGGCGCCTGGGCCAGCATTTCCAGCGCGATGGTGCCTTGGCCGGCCATCACGGCGTCGTCGTCAAAGGGGTGGATCAGCGTCAGGCCGCGCTCCTGCGCCAGCGCCAGGCCGACCGCGCGCGCGTCATCAAAGGTATCGCCCTGCAACACCACCTCGGCGCCAAAGCGGCGCGTGTTGGCCACCTTCACGTCGGGCGCGTAGCGCGGCATCACGATGGTGGCAGGCAAGCCCATGCGCTGGGCGTGAAACGCCACGGCCTGGGCGTGGTTGCCGGCTGAAACGGCGAGCACGCCGCTGCTGCGCTCTTGCGCACTGAGCTGGGCCATGCGGTTGAGCGCACCGCGCTCCTTGAACGCCGCCGTGAATTGCAGGTTCTCGAACTTGAGGAAGACCTCGCACCCTGCCAGGCCAGACAGCGTGCGCGAATGCAGGCACGGCGTTTGCACCACCTGCCCGTGCAAGCGCTGCGCGGCGGCCTGAATGTCTTGCAGCGTGATCATGGTGGGCCGATTCTGCGGCGCCGCACCGGGCGGGCGCCGCGTGCCCCGGGAAATCACCCATGCCAGGCCGACGGGCCGGCGCGTCGAACTGGTGCATGCTCCAGCGCTGCGCACCACCGCATCCGCACCACGCATCCGGACCACCGTATCCGCACTACGCATTGACCTGAAGGATCGCACCATGCACCGTCACTCCATCCTCCGCCGCGCCATGCTCACCACCGCCTTGGCCGCCGCGGGCCTGACCAGCTTGCCCACGGCCGCTCAGAACAGCGTGCTGCGCATCGTGCCGCACAGCAACCTGGCGATCCTCGACCCTGTGTGGACCACCGCCTACATGAGCCGCAACCACGGCTACATGATCTACGACACCCTGTTCGGCACCGACGAGCACGCCAAGATCAAGCCGCAGATGGTGGAAAGCTGGACCGAAAGCGCCGACCACCGGCTGTGGACGTTCAAGCTGCGCAAGGGCCTGGAATTCCATGACGGCAAGCCCGTCACCAGCGAAGATGTGGTGGCCTCGCTCGCCCGCTGGGGCAAGCGCGACGCCATGGGCTCGGCGCTGTTTCAGTTCGTGCAGCGCATGGACACACCCACGCCCGACACCTTCCGCATTTTCCTGGGCGAAGCCTGCGGCTTCGTGCTCGAAGCCCTGGGCAAGCCGAGCAGCAACGTGCCCTTCATCATGCCCAAGCGCATGGCCGACACCGATGCCTTCAAGCAAATCGAAGAACATATCGGCTCTGGCCCTTATGTCTTCAAGCGCGATGAATTCAAGCCCGGCGACAAGGCCGTGTACACCAAGTTCGCCAAGTACGTGCCGCGCAGCGAGCCGCCTTCGGGCACCACCGGTGGCAAGCATGTCTACGTCGATCGCGTGGAATGGAACCTGGCCTTGCGCGACGCGCAGGCGCAGGTGAATGCGCTGCAAAAGGGCGAGGTCGACATCATCGAGGCGCTGGGTTTCGACCACTTCGAAACCGTGAAGGCCGACACCTCGCTGCAACTGCCCGTGTATGCCAACAAGGGCTTGCAGTACATGGCCCGCTTCAACCACCTGCACAAGCCGTTTGACAACGTCAAGGTGCGCCAGGCCGCGCTGGCCGCGTTCAGCCAGGAGCCGTTCCTGCGCGCGCAGGTGGGTGTCAAGGAACTGTACAAACCTTGCGCCAGCATGTTCGTCTGCGGCACGCCGTTCGGCAGCGTGGCCGGCAGCGATGTGCAGGCCAAGAGCAACATGAAGAAGGCGCAAGACCTGCTCAAGGCATCGGGCTACGACGGCACGCCCATCGTCATCATGAAACCCACCGATCTGGCCAGCATCCAGAAGCTGCCCGATGTGGCCGCACAACTGCTGCGCCAGGCCGGCTTCAAGGTCGACTTGCAGGCCATGGATTGGCAGACCCTGGTGGGCCGGCGCGCCAAGAAGGACGCGCCAGACAAAGGCGGCTGGCACATGTTCCTGACGGCCTGGCAGGCGTTCGACGTGTGGAACCCGATCAGCAACCCGGCCATCGACACGCGCGGCGAAAAGAGCACCTGGTTCGGCTGGGCCACCGACGAAAAACTGGTGACCCTGCGCAACGAATTCATGCGCGCCACCGATGAGCCCACCAAGAAGAAGCTGGCCGACGCCATCCACGCCCGCGCTTTTGAAGTGGCCACGCATGCCCCGCTGGGCGAATACTCTCAGCCCATGGCGGCGCGCAAGGGCGTGAGCGGCTTCTTCGTGACCAACGGCAACATGTACTGGAACCTGAAGAAGCAATAGGCGCCGGTCAAGCAGGCCAGACTCGCCGCCCATGTTCGCCTTCGTCTTGCGCCGGCTGGCCGCCACGCTGCCGGTGCTGCTGATCGTCTCGGTGCTCGTCTTCCTGATGCTGCGCCTGACGCCCGGCGACCCGGCCGCGGTGATGGCGGGTGATGCGGCGAGCACCGATCAGATCGCGCAGATTCGCACCGGCCTGGGGCTGGACCGATCCATCCCCGAACAATACGCGATCTGGTTTGCCAAGGTGCTGCAAGGCGATCTTGGCGAATCGTTCTACTACAAGACCCAGGTCACCACGCTGATCGGCCAGCGCGTGGAGGCCACCGTCTCGCTGGCTGCACTCACCATCACCCTGGCCGTGCTGGTGGCGGTGCCGTTGGGCGTGCTGGCGGCGTGGCGCTTCGGCGGCTGGCTCGACCGCGGCTTGATGGCGTTTTCGGTGCTCGGTTTTTCGGTGCCGGTGTTCGTGCTGGCCTATGCGCTGATCTGGCTGGTGTCGCTCAAGCTGGGCTGGTTTCCGGTGCAGGGCTACCAGCCCCTGGCCGGCGGCGTGGGGCCGTGGCTGTACCACCTCACGCTGCCGACGATCACGCTTTCAGTCATCTACGTCGCGCTCATCGCCCGTGTCACACGCGCCTCGGTGTTAGAAACGCTGGGGGAAGACTACATACGCACCGCGCGTGCCAAGGGCCTGCCCGAAAGCCTGGTGCTCAAGCGCCATGCGCTGGCCAATGCGGCCGTGCCCATCATCACCGTCATCGGCATCGGCATCGCCTTGTTGATTGGCGGCGTGGTGGTCACCGAATCGGTGTATGCGATTCCCGGCCTGGGGCGGCTCACCGTGGATGCCGTGCTGGCGCGCGACTTCCCCACCATCCAGGGCGTGATCCTGCTGTTCAGCTTCGTCTACGTGATGATCAACCTGGTGATCGACTTGAGCTATGTGTTATTCGACCCGCGCATCCGGTATTGAGATTCACCATTGAGCATGGTCGAACCCGCCGCCACATTTGAATCGTTATCGGTTGAAGCCGCCACCGTGCGCAGCCAACCCAGCGCCTGGGCGCGGGCACGGCGCAACTGGTCGGTGCGGCTGGGTGGCGTGGTGTTGGCGCTGCTGGTGCTGATAGCGCTGGCCGCGCCCTGGCTGGGCACGGTGGACCCTTCGCTGTTCGACCCGGCCAGCCGCGACCTGCTGCCTGGCCAGGCCGGCGAGATCACCACGCTGGAAGGCGAAACGCTGAAACACCAGTTCCTGATGGGTTCAGACAGCTTCGGCCGCGACATCTACAGCCGCGTGATCTACGGCACCCGCGTGTCGCTCATCGTGGGCCTGTTCACGGCCCTGGTGGCCATGGCCTTCGGCATTGCCCTGGGCCTGTTTGCCGGCTTCATCCGCTGGTTAGACGGCCCGTTGATGCGCGTGATGGATGGCGTGATGGCCATTCCCGCCATCCTGATCGCCATTGCGCTGGTGGCGATGTGGAAGGGCAGCCTGCTCACCGTGGTGGTGGCCATCGCCATCCCCGAAATTCCGCGCGTGACCCGGCTGGTGCGCTCGCTGGTGCTGTCGATCCGCGAAGAGCCGTATGTCGAGGCGGCCATCGCCATGGGCACGCCCACGCTGGCCATCATGTGGCGCCACATCCTGCCCAACTGCGTGGCCCCGCTGGTGGTGCAAGGCACCTTCATCTGCGCCTCGGGCATTTTGGTCGAGGCCATTCTGTCGTTCCTGGGTGTGGGCCTGCCGCCCGACATTCCCACCTGGGGCAATGTGATGGCCGAAGGGCGTGGCCAGTTCAACGAATACCCGCACAACATCTTCTTCCCGGGCGTCTTCCTGGCGCTCACCGTGCTGGCGGTGAACATCCTCGGCGATGGCTTGCGTGATACGTTAGACCCGAAGATGGCAAAGCGTATATGAGCTCAGCCGAACCGATCCTTGATGTCAAGAACCTGAGCATCGCGTTGCCACCAGGCGGCGACCGCAGCACGGCCGTGCAAAACGTCTCGTTCACGGTGGGCCGCGGTGAAATCGTCTGCCTGGTGGGTGAATCGGGGTCGGGCAAATCGGTCATCGCACAAGGTGTGATGGGCCTGCTGCCCAGGAGCCTGCCCGTCACGCAAGGGCAGATCGTGCTGCAAGGCGAAGACATCACCCATGCGCCCCTGAGCCGCCTGCGCGAGCTGCGCGCCACGCGCATGAGCATGATTTTTCAGGAGCCGATGACGGCGCTGAACCCGGTGATGACCTGCGGCGACCAGATCGACGAGGTGCTGGCGCAACACACCGCGCTGAATGCGCAGCAGCGCCGTGAAAAGGTGCTGGCCATCATCAACGAGGTGCTGCTGCCCGAGCCGCAGCGCATGCTGGCCAGCTACCCGCACCAGCTCAGCGGCGGTCAGCGTCAACGCATCATGATCGCCATGGCGTTGGTGCTGGAACCTGCGCTGCTGATTGCCGACGAGCCCACCACGGCGCTCGATGTCACCACCCAGGCGCAGATTCTCAAGCTGGTGCTGGCGCTGCAAGCCAGGCACGGCACCGGCGTGCTGTTCATCACCCACGATTTCGGCGTGGTGGCCGAAGTGGCGCAGCGCGTGGCCGTGCTGCGCCTGGGCGAACTGGTTGAACTGGGCAGCAAGCACGCCGTGTTGCAGCGCCCGCAGCATGCCTACACGCGCATGCTGATCAGCGCCGTGCCCACGCTGCAATTGCAGACCCGGCCAATTGATGCCGCAGCGCCTGTGGTGCTGGACGTTAAAGGCCTGGAAAAAACCTATCACGACCGCAGTTGGTTCGGCAAGGCGCGCACGGTGCATGCGGCCAGGAACGTGACCCTGCAGGTGAAGCGCGGCCAGACGCTGGGCATCGTGGGTGAATCGGGCTCGGGCAAGAGCACGGTGGCGCGTTGCATCGTGCGGTTGGTGGACCCAACGGGCGGTGAAGTGCTGCTCAAGGGTGAAGACATCGCCATGATGCGTGCGGCCCGGTTGCGCCCGCTGCGCAAGCGCGTACAGATCGTCTTTCAAGACCCCTACCGCTCGCTCAACCCGCGCCGCACCGTGGTGCAGGCCATGGTCGAAGGTCCGATGAACTACGGCATGGCGCGCGCTGCCGCGCTGCAACGCGCGCACGAACTGCTCGCCCTGGTGCGCATGGATTCAAGTGCCCTGGAACGTTACCCGCACCAGTTCAGCGGCGGCCAGCGCCAGCGCATCTGCATCGCGCGCGCCTTGATGATGGAGCCCGAGTTGCTGATCGCCGATGAAGCCGTGTCGGCGCTCGACGTTTCCGTGCAAAGCCAGGTGCTCAAGCTGCTGGAAGAGATCCGCGCACGGCTTAACCTGGCCATGCTGTTCATCACCCACGACCTGCGCGTGGCCTCGCAGGTGTGCGACCACCTGGCGGTGATGAGCCAGGGCGAGGTGGTGGAATACGGCCCCGCGGCGCAGGTGTTCGGCAGCCCGCAGCATGCCTACACCCAGGCCTTGTTCGCGGCCGCGCCGGGCCGCGATTTCGCGTTTGGTTCCTGAGGAGACCCTGCATGCGCTTGTTGCTCGCCGCCATGAAGCACGAGACCAACACGTTCTCGCCTGTCGTCACCGACCTGGCCCGCTTTTCGCGCGGCGGCGCCACCGCCCCACCCTGCGGCGAAGACGCGGTGGCTGCGTACCAAGGCACGGGCACCGTGCTGGGCGCCTACATCGAACTTGCGCAGCGCGAAGGCGCGCAGTTCGATGTCGCCATCGCCGCCGACGCCTGGCCCAGCGGGCCGGTGGAAGACGCGGCGTATGAAGCCATCACCGCGCCCATCCTGGCGGCGGTGCTGCGCGGCGGCTACAACGCCATCTTGCTCGACTTGCACGGCGCCATGGTCACGCGCAGCTTTGAAGACGGCGAAGGCGAGTTGCTGCGCCGCATTCGCGCGCTCGACGCCACCACGCCCATCGCCGTGGCCTACGACATGCACGCCAACGTGTATGACGACATGGTGCGCCTGGCCGACGTGGTGGCGGGCTACCAGACCTATCCGCATGTGGACATGCATGAAACCGGCTTGCGCGCCGGCGATGCCCTGATGCGCCTGCTCAAGGGCCAAGCCCGACCCACCACCGCCTGGGGCAATGTGCCCATGCTGCCGCATGTGATGCGCCAGGGCACGGCCGATGAGCCTAACCGTTCATTGCAGGCGCGCGCGCAGGCGATGGAACGCGAAGGCGCCCTGTGCGCCAGCCTGTTCGTGGGCTTCCCGCATGCCGGCATTGCCAACGCCGGCCTGAGCGTGGTGGTCACCACCGACAACGACCTGGCACTGGCTGAGAAACTGCGCGATGAGCTGCTGGCGCAGGCGTGGGCGCAACGCGCGGCCTTTGTCTACCAGTTGGAGCCGCTGCAAGCCTGCGTGGCGCGCGCCAAGAGCATGACGCAAGGCCCGATCTTCCTGCTCGACCACTACGACAACGCCGCCTCGGGCGGGCCGATGGACACCACCGAAGTGCTGGCCGAAATCATCCGCCAGGAGCTTGACGACGTGGCCGCCTTCGGCATCTTCGACCCCGCCGCCGTGGCCCAGGCCATGGCCGCGGGCGTGGGCGCGCAAGTGACGCTTTCAGTGGGCGGCAAACACGCCATGCCGCAAGCGCCGGTGCAAAGCCAGCCCTTGCTGTTGAGCGGGCGGGTGAAGACGATTTTTGAAGGCCGCTACCGCGCCAAGGGCCCGATGTCGCGCGGCGTGCAGCAAGACATGGGGCATGCCGTGGTGATCGACACCGGCCGGGTCGATGTGGTGTTGTTCTCCCGGCACGTGGAACCCTTTGACGTCAACACCTTGCTCAGCCTGGGCATCGACCCGCAGCAAAAGCGCTACGTGATGCTCAAGAGCCGCATCCACTGGCGTGCCGGCATGGCGCACCTGGCCAAGGCGGTGGTCGAATGTGCCGGCGTGGGCGTGTGCACGTCGGACTATTCGCAGCACCAGTTCAAGCGGCTGCGCCGGCCAATCTACCCGCTGGACGCGATGTAGCAGCGTGCGCGGCAGAAGCGCCGCCGCGCAGCCGCCGGGCGTTCAGCCGTGGTAGTGCACCAGCGTCTTGGTGGTGCTCATTTCCTCCAGCGCCAGCAGCCCCTTTTCGCGGCCGTGGCCGCTGCGCTTGGTGCCGCCGAAGGGCAGCTCCACGCCGCCGCCGGCGCCGTAGCAATTCATGAACACCTGCCCGGCCTGCACGGCCTTGGCCACGCGCTGCAAGCGGCCGGCGTTTTCGGTCCACACGGCGGCGAGCAGGCCGTAGTCGGTGCCGTTGGCCAACGCAATGGCGTCGGCCTCGTCTTCGAAAGGCATGGCGGCGAGCACAGGGCCGAACACTTCCTCGCACGCCAGCGCGGCGTGGCGCGGCACGGGGCCAAACAGCGTGGGCTTGACGTAATAGCCGCTCGGCGGCACGCCATCGGCCAGGCGCCCTTCGGCCAGCACCGGGATGCCCGCAGCGCGTGCGCCGTCGATGTAGCGCTGCACGCGCTGGAGCTGCGCCGGGTTCATCACCGGGCCGCAGTCGAGGTCCATCGCCGGCGTGCCGACGCGCACCTTCGCAAAGGCCTCGGCGACGCGGCCGACGAAGCTGTCGTAGATCGCGCGCTGCACCAGCAGCCGGCTGCCCGCGGTGCAGGTCTGGCCGGCGTTCTGGATGATGGCGCGCACGATGATGGGCACGGCGCGCTGCACATCGACATCGTCGAACACGATCTGCGGCGATTTGCCGCCGAGCTCGAGCGTGCACTTCACCGCGTTCTTCGCCGCCGCCTGCTGCACCAGCGTGCCGACCTCGTTGCTGCCGGTGAACGAGATGAAGTCGATGCCCGGGTGCGCCGCGAGCGCGGCGCCGGCTTCTTCGCCCAGGCCGGTGACGACGTTGAGCACGCCGTCCGGCAAGCCGCATGCGGCGGCAATCTCGGCAAAGCGCAGCGCCGACAGGCTGGTGTCCTCGGCCGGCTTCAACACCGTGGCGTTGCCCATGGCCAGCGCCGGCGCCACCGAGCGGCCGAGCATCTGCGCCGGGTAGTTCCACGGGATGATGTGCGCGGTGACGCCCAGCGGCTCGCGCAGGAGCGTGACCTGGTGGCCGTTCAGGAACGGTATCTGCTGCCCATGCACCTTGTCGGCCGCCGCGCCGTAGAACTCGAAATAGCGCGCCAGCACGTTGATGTCATTGCGCGCCGTGCTCATCGGCTTGCCGGTGTCGCGCGCTTCGAGTTGCGCCAGCTCCTCGGCATGGTCTAACACAGCCTGGCCAATTTTCATCAGCATGCGCCCGCGCTCGGTGGCGTTGAGGAGGCCCCAGGGGCCCACCAGCGCGGCGCGCGCAGCGGCCACGGCGAGATCAACCTCGTGCGCCGTGCCGCGCGCGATGTGCTCGAAAGCTTCGCCGTCGGCCGGGGCAATGACCGGCAGCGTGCGCTCGTCGCGCGCGGCGAGCCAGCGGCCATTGATGAACATCTTCTTCATGTCGGGGTCTCCTGACGGGGCGGGTACGGATTGGCGAAGGTCATTCAGAACGGCATTGTCTTGGCCACCGCAGGCCGCTGGCGCAGCGCGAGCGACATCGCATCCAGCGTGGGCAATGGCGGCAGCCAGGCCGCGCCAGCGAAGCGAAAGCGCAGGTAGTCGACCACCACCACGGCGCTGATCGCATCCAGCGTCGGCGCGCCGTGGGTCCACAGCGGTGTGCGCGCGGCCACGGCTTCCAGCCGCGCCATGCCTTCGGCCATCGTGCGGCGGCGGCGCAGGCCGACGGGGGTTTCGTCGAACAGCACCGGCGCCGTCACCTTGCGGATGATGATGGTGTGCACTGCGGCGTCGATCACGCCCAGCGCGATGCCAGCGCGCGACAGCACGCCGGCAACGTCACGCCCACCGAGCAGATCGGGCCAATCGGGTGCGGGCCGGGTGCGTTCGAGCCACTGCACGATCAACAGGCTCTCGGCCAGCGGCGTGCCGTCGTCGAGCACCAGCGTGGGCACGCGCGTCGCGGCGTTCGCATGGCGCAGCCGCGCATCGTCAGCCCAGGGGTCAACGATCGTGGGCTCGACATCGAGGCCTTTTTCGATCATCGCGATGCGCGCGACGCGCACGTAAGGCGAGGTGGTGTTGGCGAGCAGTTGCATGGTCAAACCGCAACGACATCAAAGCCGAGGCGCGGAAAGTGGATGTGCACATCGCCGGCCTGGGCGTCGCGGCGGTGGATGACGACTTCGCTGTCGCTCGCGGCCACGAGCCGGCCGCTCACCGGCACGCGCGCGTTGTCGTCGGGCGTCACGCTCACCGGGCTGCCCGCGCGCAGGCCTCCGGGGTCGCCGTTGGGGTCGAGGTGCGTCACCGGCACGAGCGTGGCGGCGCGCGCGATCTCGAACGCCTGCTCGGGCGTCATCGGCGTGGGCGTGCCGTGGCCGAAAGCGGCAATGCGGTCGTACCGGGCGCGGCCAGCAAGGCGGCGAGCGCGGTGAAGGCCAGGCGGGTGCGCAAGGTGTGGCTGGTCATGCTCTGACTCCGGGGCGGGCAATAGGAATGGAGCGTGACTTTGTCGCGCCGGCCGGAAACTGGCTATTTCAAAGTCGTGATGGGAGCGTTGCGCTTGCTGCAACGGGCGCTACGTCGGCCGCCCTGGTGTGGTGTTGCACGCCAAGCGCGACCTAAAACCGCGTCTTTGCGCCTGTGGCGTCGTTGCTAAGCTGAAGTTCCCCCATCCCCCGCCCGAATTCTCCTGTTCCATCAACCACTTGCGATGGATTTCGGGTTTGGGTTTCTGACTACGGTTGGATGACCTGGA
>JAYUPO010000504.1:0-6883 GCA_043760085.1 Burkholderiales bacterium | reverse complement strand
ACTTACTAGGCACTACAAACACGAAATCTGACGATCAACAGACCTCCCACCTATGAACTGACGACCATCGACTTCGGGCGCGGCACTGAAGTCGGGACTACCTGCTGCGCGCGCACAGCCTGGCGCTGCTGCAAGAGCGCAACCACTGAGCAGCCAAAAAAAGAACGCCTCTTGCGAGGCGTTCTGGTCTGACCCGCCGGGCTGGTGCCCGGCCTGTGTTGACGCTTAACGAACCACCGCGATCGCGTCGCGCTTGTCGGCCTTGTAGGTGAACAGGGTCAAGGCACCGTTCTTCACGTCGCCCTTTTCATCGAACGAGATGTTGCCGGTGACGCCCTTGTAGCCTGCGGTTTTGGCCAACTCAGGCAGATACTTGGCCGGGTCGGCCGAGCCGGCCTTGACCATGGCCGCCACCATCACGTTCAGCGCGTCGTACACGTACGGCGCATAGACCTGCACGTCGGCGTTGAACTTGGCCTTGAACTTCGTCTTGAAGTCTTCCATGCCGACCTTCTGCTCGCCTTCAACACCACCGGCTTCGGCGCACACCACCTGGCCATCGGCCATGGCGCCACCGGCCAGCTTGGGCAGTTCGCCGGAGCAAATGCCATCGCCGCCGACGAACTTGGCATTGATGCCGAGCTGCTTCATCTGGCGGATCATCGGGCCGGCCACGGCGTCCATGCCGCCGAAGAACACCACATCGGGTTTGTCCTTCTTCAAGGCAGTCAGGATGGCGGTGAAGTCAGTCGCCTTGTCGGTGGTGAACTGGCGCGCGATGGTCTTGCCACCGGCACCGGCCACGGCCTTTTCGAACTCATCGGCCACGCCTTGGCCATAGGCCGTGCGGTCATCGATGACGGCGATGCTCTTGCCCGCCATTTCCTTCACCGCGTAGCGGCCCAGGGTACCGCCCAGGTGCACGTCGTCAGCCACCACGCGGAAGGTGGTCTTGAAACCTTGGCGGGTGAACTTCGGGTTGGTGGCCGAGGGTGAGATTTGCGGAATACCCGCGGTGCTGTAAATCTGTGACGCGGGGATAGACGTGCCCGAGTTCAGGTGGCCGATGACCCCGTTGACTTTGCTGTCCACCAACTTCTGGGCCACCGCCGTGCCTTGCTTCGGGTCGCCTGCGTCATCTTCAGCAACCAGCTCAAACTTGGCCTTGGCCGTGCCGATCATCACGCCCTTGGCGTTGAGATCGTCAATGGCCATGCGTGCGCCGTTCTCGTTGTCCTTGCCCAGGTGCGCGATGGCGCCGCTGGTAGGGCCGACGTGACCGATCTTGACCACCACCTCGCTGCCTGCCGCGGCCGCCGGGGCTGCCGCCGCCTTGGCGGGTTCTTCCTTCTTGCCGCAAGCGGCAAGCACGAGTACCGCTGCCGCGGCCAATGAGAGAGTGAACTTGTTCATGCCAGATCCTGTGGAAAAAGGGTAACGGAAGAGGATACGCGAAACAGCGGCCGGCGCTAATCAGGGTGACCCAGGGTTGATCTCTATCGCCCCGCCGCAGGGCCTACGGCGCGAGCGCGCCTGAGTTCCTGTGCCACCGCGCGGGCCACCACGTCGCGCAGGGTGCGTGCCAGCTCGTCGCGAGCCTGCACCACCAAATCATCGGCGTAGCGCGCCAGCAACGGAGCCAGGGCGTCGCGCAGCCGGTACTCAAACATGTTGTCTACGCGCTGCTGCACTTCGGCCAGCACCTGGTTGACCAACCTGGCCTCTTCGCTGCCTTCTGCAGCCAGCGCTGGCGGCCACCTCAGCGGCTGGCGCAGCAGCGGCTGGGTGGGCAGTTCCAGCACTTCGGTCAAGACCGGCAGGTGCTGGGGCGGCAGGGCCGGCATGGGAATCATGACTCGGCCTTGTTGTAATGCTTCACGGCCACGCCCTGCGCCACATACTGGCGCCAGCGTTGCCGCCCGGACTGGGCATCGTTTGCTGCGCTGGACACCACTTCGATCAGGCGCTTGCCTCGCACCGGCTCACTGGGCAGCGGCAGGCCGAGGTTGACGAAGACGTCGGGTGTGTGTTGCCACTGCGGCGAGTGCAACCATTCGCCGGCCAGCCAGATCGGCGTGCGGCGCAAGGTGGCTTCATTCACACCGGCCGCCAGCGCCACGTGAGGCACGAACTCGCCGGGCTCGAACGCCCACAACATCGGATCCAGTGCGGCCAGCGTGGGCGCCGGCCCCAGCACCGCCACCCGTGCACCCTGCTGGTAGGCCTTGCGCAACAGGCGGCAGGTGTAGTGCAGCGCGTTGGCCACGCCGGTGTGGAACTCCACCAGCGCGGCCTGTTGCGCCTCTTGCATGCCTTCGCCCATGAGGTGTCAGCGCGCCTGGGCCAGCACGTAGTGGGTCAGCAAGCCCACCGGCCGGCCGGTGGCGCCCTTGGCCGTGCCCGACTTCCAGGCCGTGCCGGCCACATCGAGGTGGGCCCAGTTGAACTTGGCGGTGAAGCGCTTGAGGAACATGGCCGCGGTGATGGCCCCGCCGGCGCGACCCGCCACGTTGGCCATGTCGGCAAAGTTGCTCTTCAGGCCTTCGTCGTATTCGTCATCGAGCGGCATGCGCCAGCACGGGTCGAGCGCGGCCTGGCCGGCGTCGTGCAAGGCCGCGGCCAGGGTGTCGTCAGCGCTGAACAGGCCCGAGCGCACGTGGCCCAGGGCCACCACGCAGGCACCGGTGAGGGTGGCGATGTCGACCACCGCCTGCGGTTTGAAACGTTCGGCGTAAGTCAGCGCATCACACAGGATCAGCCTGCCTTCGGCGTCGGTGTTGAGGATCTCGATGGTCTGGCCCGACATGCTGGTGACCACATCACCGGGCTTCACGGCGGTGCTGCTGGGCATGTTCTCGCAGGCCGGGATCAGGCCGATCAGATTAACCTTCGCCTTGAGCTGCGCCACCGCGGCAAAGGTGCCCAACACGCTGGCCGCACCCCCCATGTCGAATTTCATCTCGTCCATGTCGCCGGCGGATTTGATGGAGATGCCGCCGCTGTCGAAGGTGATGCCCTTGCCCACCAACACCACCGGCGCCACGCTCTTGGCCGCGCCCTGGTAGTGCATGACGATGAACTTGAGCGGCTGCGCCGAGCCCTGCGCCACCGCCAGGAACGAGCCCATGCCCAGCTTGGCGACCTGGGCGCGTTCCAGCACCTGCACCTTCAGGCCGTGCTGCTTGCCCAGCTTGCGCGCCTGTTCGGCCAGGTAGCTGGGCGTGGCATGGTTGCCCGGGCGGTTGGCGCACTCGCGGGCCAGCGCGACGCCTTGGGCAATGGCCTGGCCGCGGCGCAGGCCGTCATTCACCGCCGCCTGGTTGGCCGCGCCGCACACCAGGCTCACGCGCTGCAGCTTCCAGGCCTGTGCAGCCGTTGGTTTGGTAGCGCGGTAAATGTAGGTGGCGCTGCCCACGGCGCCTACCAGGGCCTCGGCCGATGCAGCGTCGAACTCGGCGGCGCCCGCCATGGCCACGCACACGTGGCGAGCGCCGCCGCTCTTCAGTGCGCCCAGGCCCACCGCCACGGCGGCCTTGAACGCCTTGGCCGAAGCATTGGCACCAGGTGCGGCCATGGCCACAAAGGCCAGCCGCGCCGCCTTCACCCCGGCCACCTGGTGCAGGTAAACGCAGCGCGCGGGCTTGAGCGCGAAGTCTTCGCTGCGCTGCGCGGCGCGCAAGGCCTGCCCCACGGCGCCGCCCAGGGCCTTGGCTGCTGCCTCGCTGCCCACCACCACCAGCAAGGCATCGGCCGCGATGTCGTGCAGGCCTGATGCAGGCTTGACGAGGGTCTTGAAGTCCATAATCCGCCCCGGTTTAGGAAGGCTTGAATGCTATTCGATTCGTCCCTGCGCAAAGAGCTGACACGCAGCTTTGGCGCCACGCTGGTGGTCATCCTCACCATCGTCATCACCATGATGCTGGTGCGCACGCTGGGCCAGGCTGCCAGCGGCGCGGTGGCGCCGCAAGACGTGGTGCTGCTGCTGAGCTACACCGCGCTGGGCCACTTGCCCACCATGTTGAGTTTGTCGCTGTTCATCGCCGTCACGGTGACCTTGTCGCGCATGTACAAAGACAGCGAAATGGTCATCTGGTTTGCCAGCGGCGTGGGCTTGATGCGCCTGGTGCGCCCGGTGCTGCGCGCCTTCTGGCCGGCACTGGTCGTGGTGGCCGCGCTGGTGCTGCTGGTGTGGCCCTGGGGCAACCAGAACAGCAGCGACCTGCGCGACCGTTATGAGCAGCGTTCGGACTTTTCTCGCGTCGCCCCGGGCGTGTTCCAAAGCAGCAGCGACGGCCAGCGCGTGTTCTTCATCGAACGCGATGGCGGCGACGCCGTGAACGGCCGCAACGTGTTCATCCTGAACAATCTCAAGACCACCGAATCCGTCACCTCGGCGCGCAGTGGGCACCTCGACACCGAAGGCGGCGAGCGCTTCCTCGTGCTCGAACGCGGCCAGCGCAATGAAACCGATCTGCGCAGCGGCGAGCGCACGCTGAGCAGCTTCGACAGCTACCGCGTGCTGGCCAATGAACGCGCCGTGCGCCGCGCGCAGGCCCGCGCACCCAAGGCCACGCCCACGCTCGAACTGCTGCGCGAACCGACGCTGAAGAACCAGGGTGAACTGGCCTGGCGCCTGGGCTTGCTGTTCGGTGCCGGCAACTTGCTGCTGCTGGCGGTGGGGCTGTCGGCCAGCAACCCGCGCCGGCCCAACAACTGGAACCTGCTGTTCGCGTTGCTCGGTTTCGTCATCTACTACAACCTGATCAACCTGTCGCAAGCCTGGGTCGCCAGCGGCCGCTTGAGCGCCGGCGCAGCGTTGTTGGCATTGCATGGCGGCGCGTTCGTGCTGGCCTGGGTACTGATGTGGTGGCGCGAACGGGCCTTGGTGGCCCAGCCGCTGCGCCTGCGCTGGCGCACCGCGGCATGAAGACCGTCCGCCGCCTGCTGTACCGCGACATCGTGGCCTCGGTGGCCTTCGTCTCCGTGGCCTTCCTGAGCCTGTTCTACTTCATCGATTTCGTCGATGAACTCGACAAGGTCGGCCGCGCCGGCTACACCGTGTGGGCCGCGGCGCTGAAGTCCTTGTTCGAAGCCCCCGGCCACCTGTACGAGTTGCTGCCCATCACGGTGCTCATCGGCACCATCTACTCCATGGCCCGGCTGGCGCAATCGAGCGAATTCACCATCTTGCGCACCGGCGGCCTGGGCCCGCTGCGCGCCTTGGGCCTGCTGGCCGCCCTCGGCCTGGTGTTCAGTGCGTTCACGTTCGTGGTGGGCGATGTGCTGGCACCGTTCAGCGAACGCCAGGCGGTGCTGATCAAGGCCAACGCCAGCGGCGGCCTGAACCTGGGCCGCAGTGGCGCCTGGCTGAAGGAAAAGCGCAGCACGCCGCAGGGCGAGCGCCACTATTCGGTCAACGTGGCCGGGGCCAGCGCCGGCGGCAGCCTGCAGGGCATTCGTATCTTCGAGTTCGATGACGACGGCCGCCTGCTGCGCCGCGTGGCGGCCAACCACGGGCGCGTTCAGGCCGGTGGGCAGTGGGCCTTGGGCGAGGTGCAACTCACCACGTGGCCGGTGGACGCGCGGGTGGAAGACCCCTTGCAGCCGGCGCGCGTGGAACACCAGGTGGTGGCCGAACTGGCCTGGCCCAGCACCCTGGGCGCTGACGTGGTGGCCGCGGCCGTGCTGCCGCTGGGCACCATGACGACGCTGGATTTGTGGCGCTACAGCGCGCACCTGAGCGACCATGAACAAGCCTCGCAGCGCTACCAGATCCAGTTCTGGAAGAAGGCCGTCTACCCGCTGGCCTGCCTGGTGATGGTGGCGCTGGCCCTGCCGTTCGCCTACCTGCATGCGCGCGCCGGCGGCGTGAGCCTGAAGGTGTTTGGCGGCATCATGCTGGGCATCAGCTTCGTGCTGCTGAACAACGTGGCCGGCCACATCGGGCTGCTCAACAGTTGGACGCCCTGGGTCGTGGCCGCCACACCCAGCTTCATCTACCTGTTGCTCAGCATGGCCGCGTTCACCTGGCTGGTGCGTTATCGATGAACCACGAATTGAACCACGAAACTAACTAAAGAGATGAGCCAAGGCCTGATCCTGCTGGCGCATGGCGCGCGCGACGCTGCCTGGGCTGCGCCGTTCGAGGCCGTGGCCGCGCAGGTGCGACAGCGCCACGCCGGCGTGGCCGTGCGCCTGGCCTACCTTGAATTCATGGCCCCTGCCTTGCGCGCAGCCGGCGCCGCGCTGGCGGCCCACGGCTGCACTCGGGTGACAGTGCTGCCGCTGTTCCTGGGTGCCGGCGGCCATGTGCGCAAAGACGTGCCCGCACTGCTGGCGCAGTTGACGCAAGCGCACCCACAGGTGGCCTGGCGGCTGGAGGCCGCGGTGGGCGAAGATGCCGGCGTGATCCGCGCCATGGCCGACGCCGCCTGCAACGCCTTGGTGGTCGCTTAGGCACCGCGCCATGAACCTGCACCAGTTCCGCTTCGTGCAAGAGGCCGTTCGGCGCAACCTCAACCTGACCGAAACGGCCAAGGCGTTGCACACCTCGCAGCCCGGCATCAGCAAGGCCATCATCGAACTCGAAGAAGAGTTGGGCGTGGACATCTTTGCGCGCCATGGCAAGCGGCTGCGCCGCGTCACCGAGCCGGGCTTGCAGGTGCTCAAGTCGATCGAAGTGATCATGGGCGAACTGGCCAACCTGAAGCGCATCGGCGACGAGTTTTCGCTGCAAGAGCAAGGCACGCTGAGCATCGCCACCACGCACACGCAGGCGCGCTACGTGCTGCCCGGGCCGGTGGCGCTGCTGCGCAAGCGCTTCCCCAAGGTGCAGGTGGTGCTGCACCAGGGCACGCCCGAGCAGGTGGCCGCCATGTTGATC
>JAYUPO010000503.1:0-6899 GCA_043760085.1 Burkholderiales bacterium | reverse complement strand
GCCTGGAGTTCGGCGCGCAATTCGTCGTGGTTTTCGATGATGCCGTTGTGCACCAGGGCGATGCGCTGGTTCGAGAAATGCGGGTGCGCGTTGCGCACTGCCGGCACGCCGTGGGTGGCCCAGCGGGTGTGGGCAATGCCGGTGCCGGCGCTGATGTGTTCGGCGTCGACCTGCGTTTGCAATTCGGCCACGCGCGCCGTGCTGCGGGCGCGCTTGAGTTCGCCGCCCTGGTGCACGGCCACGCCGCAACTGTCGTAGCCGCGGTATTCCAGCCGCTTCAGGCCTTCAATGAGGATCGGAACGATGTTGCGGGTGCTGACGGCGCCGACGATGCCACACATGGTTTGCCTGAATGGGGTGCTGAGGGTGGCGGGATGCTAGTGATCAATGCGTGATCAATGCATTCGCAAATGCTTGAAAAATGGAATATTCGTGCGTTCATAATTCACGTGTCGATCAAAGCGCCAGAAACAACAAACAAAGTGGCTGAAAATTTCATCATTAAGATTGAACTGGATCGCACAGACCTAAGGCTGCTTGAGCTTTTGCAACGCAATGCCGCACTGTCGAACCTGGAGCTGGCCGCCGCGGTGCACACCTCGCCGGCCACCTGCCTGCGCCGGGTTCGCCGCTTGGTTGAGGCGGGCGTGATCGAGCGCCGCGTGGCGCTGCTGTCGAGCGACAAGCTTGGCCACGGCCTGACGGCGCTGGTTGAAATCACGCTCGACCGCCAGGGCGACGAGCACCAGCAGGCCTTCGTGGCCCGCTGCGTGGCCGATGCCGCGGTGCAGCAGTGCTACCGCGTCTCGCCCGGGCCCGATGTGATGCTCGTGGTGTGGTGCGCCGACATGGCGGCCTACCAGGCCCTTGTGCAGCGCCTGTTCACGCAAGATGCCAATGTGCGGCTGGTGAAGGCCTTCTTCAGCGTGCAGCGCGCCAAGTTCGAGCCGGCCATTGGCTTGCCGGCGCCGCGCTAACCTGCGTTTGCAGCGGACTGATCAAACCGTTCAGCCCTTGGGGGCCTTCAAGATCACCAGGCCCTTGAGGTAAGCGCCTTCGGGAAACAGCAGCGTGCTGGGGTGGTCGCAGGCGGCTTCCAGGCGGTGCAGGATGGCGCCGTCCACTTCAGCATCCATCGCCGCGCCGGCCACGATCTTGTGGAACAGGTCGGGGCTGATGCCGCCCGAGCACGAGAAGGTGAACAACAAGCCGCCCGGGCGCAGCGCCTGCAGCGCCAGGCGGTTTATGTCTTTGTAGGCGCGTGAGGCGCGTTCGGCGCTGGCGGCGTTGGGCGCGAACTTGGGCGGGTCGAGCACGATGGCATCGAAGCTGCGGCTGGCCGCCAGCATGGCGCGCAGGGTCTTGTTGACATCGGCATCCAGGAACTCATGCGCCGCGACATCGAAGCCGTTGCCGGCCACATGGGCGCGCGCGGCGGCCAGCGCCGGGGCCGATGAATCCACGCTGGTCACCTGTTTGGCGCCGCCGGCCAAAGCGGCCAGTGTGAAGCCGCCGGTGTAGCAATACGTGTTTAACACGTCGGTGCAGCCGAACTGCCGCACCAGCTTGGCAAACAGGGCACGGTTGTCGCGCTGGTCGAGGTAGTGGCCGGTCTTGTGGCCTTGTGCCACGTCGACCTGCATCCGCCAGCCGTGCTCGTGCATGGGCACCACGGTGGGCCCGCTGCCGCGCAGCCAGCCGGTGGCTTCGGGCAAGCCTTCTTGCGCGCGGGCACTGGCGTCAGAGCGCTCATACAGCCTGGTGCAGCCGGTGGCCGCGCACAGGGCGTCGGCGAGCAGGCCCTTGTGGCGCTCCACGCCGGCGCTGCCGAACTGCGCGCACAGGGTGTCGGCATAACGATCCACCACCAGGCCGGGCAGGCCGTCGGCCTCGCCATGCGCCAGTCGAACTGCATTGCTGTCGATGGCCAGGCGCGCGCGCAGCGCGACGGCTTGTTTGACGCGGCGAGAGAAGAACGCGGCGTCGATGCGCTCGTGCTCATCAAAGCTCCACACCCGCACGCGCAAGGTGGATTCGGCGCTGTAGGCGCCCCAGGCCAGGAAGCGGCCTTCGCTGCTTTCCACGCGCACGGTTTCGCCGCTGTCGGCGCGGCCCTTGGCCACGCTGCCTTCAAAGACCCAGGGGTGGCCGCGCAGCAGCGAGCGTTCGCGCTCGGCGCGCAAGGTGATGGTTTTCATGCGGCGCATTGTCCGGCGCGCCGCACTGGCCCGCGGCAGCCGGGGCCGCGGGCTCGGGCATGGCCAGCTCAAAGCCCCTGGCGGCGCGGCTCGCGTTCAGCGCTTCTTGGCGCGCGGGTGCGCCGCGTCGTACACCTTGGCCAGGTGTTGATAGTCCAGCCGCGTGTAGATCTGCGTGGTGCTGATGCTGGCGTGGCCGAGTAGCTCTTGCACGGCGCGCAAGTCGCCGCTGGACTGCAACAAATGCGAGGCAAAACTGTGGCGCAGCATGTGCGGGTGCACATGGGTAGGCAGCCCGGCATGCAAGGCCAGCGCCTTGAGCCGTGCGCGCACGCTGGCCGCGCCAAAACGCTTGCCGTTACGGCCGACGAACAGCGCCGCCTCGTCGCCACGCGCCCACTGCGTGCGCAAGGCGATGTATTCGCCCAGCGCCGTGGCCGCCGCAGCGCCCAGCGGCACACTGCGCCGCTTGCCGCCTTTGCCCAGCACATGCACGGTGGCGTCAGGCAGATCCACCCAGCCCGCCGCGCCGGGGTGGGCCTGCGCATCCAGCGCCACCAGTTCGCCCACGCGCAAGCCGCTGCCGTAAAGCAGTTCGGCAATGGCATGGTCGCGCGCGCGCTGCACGGCTGAAGCGCCTTGCGGCACGGCGCTGGCCAGGGCCACGGCCTGGTCCACCGCCAGCGCCTTGGGCAAGGGTTTGGCGGCCTTGGGCGCACGCACGCCAGCCACCGGGTTGAGCGCGACCATGCCCTGCGCGCCCCACCAGCGGTACAGGCCACGCCAGCCCGACAGGATGATCGCCATGCTGGCCGCAGCCAGCCCTTGCACACGCAACTGCCCGGCCCAGCGGCGCACGTGGTGGGGTTGCACCTGCGTGAGATCAACGCCAGCTTGTTCGGCTTCGGTTTGCAGGCGTTGCAACGCCGAGCGCATCAGCACCAGGCTGCGTGGCGCCAGGCGGCGCTCGACCTTCAGATGTTCAAGGTAGCGCTCCAGCTCAGGGCTGAGCGCGGCGGCGGTCATGGCCGCAGCATCAACCCTGCGGCAACAAGCGGCACAGCGCCGCGCTGGCCAGCTCGCCGATGCGTTCCAGGAACTCGGTGCCCATTTCGGCCGAATAACGCGCCGGGTCGGGCGAGCCCAGCACCAGCATGCCGAAGGCGCGCGCTTCGTCTGGCGCGCGCAGCGGAATCATGGCCACCGACAACACGCTGGCGGCATCAGCCAGCCAGCGCGTCGCCTCGAAGTCGGCGTTCACGCCGCAGTAGGGCTGGGCCAGGCTGCTGGCGAAGGTTTTGACATCGTCACTCACGGCGGCCGCGAAGCTTTCTTCGCTGAATTGCGGCAACACGCCCCACACCCGCAGCGCGGCCTGCGGCACCATGAAGCGGCCTTGCAGGTCGGCCAACAGGCAGCGCGGCAGATCGTTGGCCTGCACCGTGAGCAGCATGCCGCGCGACCAGGCATGCAGCCGGTCGGCGATGACCATGTTGTCTTGCCCGGCGCGCAGCATTTCAATGATCTTGCGCTCCAGGCCCTTGATGCGCTCACGCAGCATTTCCATTTGCCGCTCTTGCAGCGAGACGGCGCGCTGGCCGTGCGGGCTGGTGAGCTGCACGCTGGCCAACAGCTCGGCATGGCGGTCGAAGAAACCGGGTGTGTTGGCCAGGTAGTTGGCGATGTCTTGTTCGGTGATGCCTGCAATGCTCAAAGCTCGATCTCCCCTTCAAAAACGGTTTGTGCCGGGCCGGTCATCAACACCGGCTCGCCCGGCCCGGCCCAGGCGATGGTGACGTTGCCGCCGCGCATGTGTACGTCCACCCGCGCGGCCAGCAGGCCTTGCTGGATGCCGGCCACCACCGCGGCGCAGGCCCCGGTGCCGCAGGCCAGGGTTTCGCCGGCGCCACGCTCGAACACGCGCAGCTTGATGGCCTCGCGGCTTAACACCTGCATGAAGCCGACATTGACTTGCTGGGGAAACGCATCGAGCACTTCCACCTCGGCGCCGAGGGCAACCACGTCGGCGGCGTCGACGTCGACCACCTGCATCACCGCATGCGGGTTACCCATCGACAGCACGGCCACTTCAACGCGGCCCTCGTCAACGCTGTTGTCGATCAACTCCAGCGGCCACAGCTCGCAGGCCTGCACGCGCCGCGGCAGCAGGCCCTGGGGGTTGAAGGGCACCTGCTCATGCGCGAAGCGCGGCGCACCCATGTCAACGGTGACGCGGCCATCTTCTTGCCAGTGCAACTCGATGCGCCGGTTGACGGTCTGCACGCTGATGCGCTGCTTGGTCGTCAAGCCCTTTTCGCGCACGTAGCGCACGAAGCAGCGCGCACCGTTGCCGCAATGCTCGACCTCGTCGCCGCTGTTGTTGAAGATGCGGTAGCCGAAGTCGATGCCCGGCGCCGGGCTGGGGTCGACGATCAGGATCTGGTCGGCACCGACGCCGAAGTGGCGGTCGCCGAGGCGGCGGAACTGCTCGGCGCTAAGCTCGATGCGCTGGCGTGTGGCATCGAGCACAACAAAGTCGTTGCCCGCGCCTTGCATCTTGGTGAAGCGCAATTTCATGGGCCGATTATTGCTGCTGGCTTACTGCTGGCTCACTGCTGGCTCACTGCTGGGTCACTGCTGGGTCAGTCGTACAACGGCGGCTGCCCCGGCGGGCGGGTCTTGAAGCGCCGGTGCACCCACAGGTATTGCGCCGGGTCTTGCAGGATCTGCGACTCGATCCATTCATTCATGCGCCGGGCGTCGGCTTGCGCATCGCTGCTCGGCCAATCGGCCCAGGGCTCCAGGAAGCGCACGCGCCAACCCTGGCCGCCGGGCAGGATGTGCGCCACCACCGGCTGCACCAACATGTTCAGCGAACGCGCCATGCGCGACGGCGCCAGCAGCGTGGCCGCGCTGACGCCGAAGAAGGGCACGAACGCGGCGTCCTTGGCGCCGAAGTCCATGTCAGGCAAATTGAAGAAGGCCTTGCCGCGGCGAATGGCGCGCACCAGCGGCAGGGCGGTTTCCTGGCGCGCAAAGACCTGGGCCAGGCCAAAGCGCAGGCGGCCGCTGCGCATGGCGGCGTCGAACACGGCGTTGCTTTGCGCCTGGTAGATCGACACCACCTCGCGGCGCTGGAACAGCTGCGTGGCCACGCCGGCCACGTCGAGCGCCAGGAAATGCGGCACCAGCCACATCACGGGGCGCTGGCTGCGCTCGGCCAAGTGCACATCGCCTTCCACGGCAATCAGTCGTTGCAGCCGCGCGGGCGAGGCGTACCACAACAGGCTGCGCTCGAGCAGGCTGCGCCCCAGCCAGGCAAAGTGTTCACGCACCAAGGCCTGCTGCTGCGCGGCGCTCAAATGCGGCAGGCACAGCGCCACGTTGCGCCGGGCCACGGCACACCGGGCGCGGCCCAGCAGGTGCAGCGCGGCGCCCAGCCTGCGACCCAGCGCGGCCAGCACGGGCAGCGGCAAGCCGTGCAGCAGCCACAGCAGGGCCAGCAGGGCGCGTGCAGGCAGATGTTTCATAGGCGCACGCTGTGCTTCATGTTTGTCGCGGCGCCTTGTAGCGGTGATAGCCCCACAGGTATTGCTCCGGGCATTCGGCAACCACAGCCTGCATGTTGGCGTTCATCACTTCAGCGCCGCGCTGCAATGCTTGCGCCGCGCCGCCCGCATCGGGCGATTCGGGCAGCGGCTGCGCCAGCTCGCGCACATGCAGCACATAGCCGCGCCCGGCGTTTAACCGCTCGCACCACAGGATGCCAACCTGCGCCCCGGTTTGCTGCACCAGCCGCGCGGCCAGGGTCATGGTGTAGGCGCTCTTGCCGAAAAAAGGTGCCCACACGCCCAGGCCCTGCGGCGGCACCTGGTCGGGCAGCAGGCCCACGGTCTGGCCCTGCTTCAACGCGCGCAGCATCTGGCGCACGCCGGCCAGCGTGGCCGGGGCGGTGGCCAGATGGGTGCGTGCGCGGGCGGTCTCTTCCAGCTCGCGCAGCCAACGCTGGCGCGCCGGGCGATACAGCACGGTCATCGGCTGCTGTGAGCCGAAGCGCTGCGCGTAACCCTGTGCGGCGACCTCGAAGCTGCCCATGTGCGGCGTCAGCAGCACCAGGCCGCGGCCGTGTTCCCGCCCCCGCCCCCGTTCAAGCCAGGCTTGCATCAGCTCAGCACCTTCCCATGCCACCGGGTCGGCCATCGGCGCATCACGCGCGCGCAGCCACAGCCGCGGCAATTCGCTCACCAGCTTGCCGGCCTGGGCCACGGCCGCGCGGCGCTGGCCGGCACTCAAACCGGCCAGGGTGCTGTTCTCGCGCAGCCGCTGGCGATAGCCCGGCGAAGCCGCGTAGCCCAGCCAACCCAGCAGCGCACCGAGCGCGTGCAAAAGCCACAGCGGCCAACGGGCAAGGATGCGAACCAGGGTGAGCATGCTTCCTATAATCAGCGGGTCGCCGAGTTATGAACTACTTGCGGGGCGACGTGAACCAATACCGCTAAAGCGTTCGCCGAATCGTTCTCAATGGTCAGGCCGGCAACGCACTGTGCAATCGACCTAGGAGCATTCAATTGGCGAACGACTTTCTTTTTACCTCTGAATCTGTTTCTGAAGGCCACCCCGACAAGGTCGCCGACCAAATCTCGGATGCCATCTTGGATGCCATCTTCAAGCAAGACCCACTCAGCCGCGTGGCCGCTGAAA